>DATCVD010000669.1:0-5932 GCA_036567125.1 Pyrinomonadaceae bacterium
GCCCCCTCGCGCGCGAACGCACGCGCCACGGCGCGGCCCACGCCGGCCGACGCCCCCGTGACGACGACGACTTCGGGCTTAGTCAGTTGTTTCATGTCACCACTCCGCTCGCTCCACTCGTCCGGCGTCACACGCCGGTCGTCCGGTGTCACCTGCCCGGCAGCAGGCTCGTCAGAACGTCTTTCAGTCTTTCGGCGAAGCCCGCCGTCAGCGACCAAGGGCTCGGCTGCCTGACGACGTGCAGCGGCCCGCGCTTGTCGAGCACCTCGTAGTCGCCCCGGCCGTCTGCGCGGCGGTAGAAGCGGATCGTCACGGCCGCGCCGCCGACGCGCCAGCCCTCCAGCGTGATCTCCGGCAGCTAGTCCGGCAGGTGCGGATCGACGAGGAGCAGGTTGAGGGGCGCGTAAGGGTAGAGGCCGAGCATCGCCTGCAACATCGAGAAGACGGCCGAAGCCGACCACGCCTGCGGCGAGCAGGCTTGGTGGTAGAAGGCCGGGAAGGGGTGATCCGCGTCGCGCTGGTGGCCGCTGAAGAGTTCGGGCAGGCGGTAGAAGTCGAACAGCGCGGCCGCCTCGAACTGCGCCCGCGCGACGAGCTCCACGACCTTGTGGTAGCCGTAGCGCATGAAGCCGACGGCGAACGTCCCGTGCTCGACCGGCCAGACGGAGCCGCGGTGGTAGCTGTACGGGTTGTAGGCCGGGTGAGAGCTTGAGAGCGTGCGCACGCCCCAGCCCGTGAACAGGTCGTCGGCGATCAGCCGGAGCGCGGTGCGCGGCACGAGCGCATCATCGACGACGGCCGTGGCGAGGCAGTGGCCGGGGTTCGAGGTGACGGACTTGATCTGCCGCTTCCGCGCGTCGAGGCCGAGCGCGAAGAAGCCCTCGTCCTCCATCCAGAAGGACTCGTTGAAACGCTTCTTCAACTCCGCCGCCTCGCGGAAGAGGCGCTTCGCCGCGTCTTTCTCGTCCAGCCACCAGAGGACTTCCGACATGTGCAGCTTCGCCAGATAGGCGAAGCCCTGCTCCTCGCAGGTGGCGATGGGCGGCTCGACCTGCGCGCCGTCTTCGTAGACGATGGCGTCGGCCGAGTCCTTCCACGCCTGATGCCTGACGCCCTGCCGGGAGCGCGTCCGGTACTCGTAGAAGCCGTCGCCGTCAGGGTCGCCGTATTCGTCGAGCCACCTCAGGGCCTTCACCGCCGGCCCGACGAGCGGGCGGACGAGTTCCTTGTCCCCCGTCCAGTGCCACAACTCGGAGACCGCCACGGGGTAGAACCCGGACGTCGTGATCGAGCCGTAGTAGCGGCGGCGCGAGCTGATGTTCAAGACCTTCAGCGGCCCGTCGTGGGCCTCGTGGAGCATCTTGCCGGGCTGCTCGTCGCGCCAGTCGTTCACCTCCGTCCCCTGCCAGCGCGCCAGTTCCGGGAGCGTGCCCTTCAACAGGTCGGGGCTGACGGCGGCGGCCTGCCACGCGGCGGTCAGCGAGTCGCGGCCGAAGAGCGCGGCGTACACGGGGAGGCCCGCGGCGGTCGTCCACGCCCGCTCGCCGTGATCGAGGTCGTAGAGCCGCAGGCCGGCGAGGTCGCGCTTGGCCTGCTCAAGAGCGCCGACGACCACCGGGGTCAGCGTCTCGTCGCGCGGCGCGCGGAAGCGGGTCGCCTCGGACAAGAAGATCCGGCGGCGGCGGTCGTACCGGTTGTGAGTCCCGCCGAAAGAGCGGCAGCCGTAGCGCGTCTCAAGCCAGCGGCCGTCGATGAAGGGGATCAGGTTGACGCAGGCGTGCCACGCGCCGAGCGGCCCAAGCTCGACGCGGAAGGAGATCCGCCCGTCGTCGTAGGCGGGCGGGCAGGAAGCGTTTTCGACGCGCAGCAGCAGCCCGCGGTGCAGGCGCGCCGTCCCCGCGCCCTCCTGATTGCTGTAGGCGTGCTCGACCTCGTAGTCGAAGTGGAGTTCCCACGCACCATCCGCCTCGCGCCACTCGCGCCTCGTCTCGCCCGTCTGCTCCCGGCCCCACTTGGTCTCGTCAACGTCCGCGAAGTCGGCGTCCACTTCGAGCGCCACCTCGAAGGCGGTGCTCCGCTGCGTGAAGTTCGTGACGTCGACGTCCTCGTGCAGCCCGTCGCCGACGTAGCGGGAGAGCCGCAGCTCAATCGTCTGCTCGGAGACGGCCTCCATCTGCCCGCTGCCGTGGTCGCGCTCCTGCTCGACGCCGGGCGGCAGCGAGATGTAGTAGCCGAGCCACGTGTGCTGCTCGACGTTCGAGAGCGCGACGGGGCGCGGCGGCGTGCCGTCGATCAGGTACCTGTAGCGGGAGAGCAGGCGCGTCTGGTGCACGAGGAGGCCGTGGTCGGCCCCGCCCGCGATAAAGCCGTCGCGGCCGGTGGCGAGCACGGTTTGGCCCTGTGCGGCGTAGAGCGTGTGATCACGCGGGCGCAGTCTTACCAAGTGGCCCTGCGGGCTGATAATCATCGCCTCTCTCTACTCGCTCGCCGCCCGAAACCTATGACCGCGCCGCCCCCTCGTCCGCCGGGCGGCCGGAGAGCGAGTGGGGCGAGTCGAGGTGCGCGCCGTCGTCCACGCCGACGGCGTGGCGGTCAACCAGTTCGCCGCCGAGCCAGCCCGTCAGCCCCGCCAGCGCGAAGCCGGCGAACGACAGCGCGAGCGCGAGCGTGCTCGGCGCGTGGGAGACGGCCGCGTCGGAAGCGCCGTAGCGCAGCCACCAGCTGGCCGCGAACAGCAGCAGCACGACCACGTTCCCCAGCCCGTGCACCAACCCGACCGAGCGGGCGCGCGTGCCCTGCGGGATGGCGAGGTAGTCGATCAACCCGAACGGGGCGGCGACCAGCCCGCCGACGATGCCGGCGATGATCATCCAGTAGGCGACCGTCGCCATCACGGGGCTGCCCCAGACGAGGAAGACGACGTCGAAGATGACGGCCGTCGCCAACAGCCCGAACGGGAACGGGATGAGCATCTGGTGGATGGGGTGTCCGAGTGCCTTGGCTTTGCTCTCCATAACTCCTCCTGTAAACAGACAAGTTGAAAACCCCCGGCCCGCTCACGCCGGGGGTTTAGGAGGCGACCCGCCGCGAATCACCTCCGCTAATGCCGGCCCGCCGAATCCGCGGCCCTCAGGTGACGCGGGCAGACCCGGTTGCCCCCCAGCACGAGAAGTAGTATCGCCGCGATGGCCGCGATGTTAACGGCTGGCACGACGCTCATCAAGACCCCCCGGCGGAGAACGCAGTAGATCAAAAGCGGCAAGCTGGCGGCGAGCCGGAGCAGCCATGCCGGACTGCCAATCCCCCGCGCGCCTCCCGACGTGCGGGTGACGTATTTGCGGGTGGTGGACGACGATGACGAGCGCCGTCGCCGCCCGGCCTAGAGCTTCCCGGTCACCGCACTTAAGACAGACTCCGTCCTTCAGGAGGGGCCGATCACGGTAGTCCTCCCCCCGAAGGGGTGCCGAAGGAGGTTACGCCGCGCGCCTCAGCTCGTCGGCGGCCTTGAGTGCCTCGCGCCGCACGTGGTCGGCCAGCGCCGGGTGGATGATGCTCTTGATCTTCCCGGTCTGGATGCCACGCTCGGCGGCGGTCTTGAAGTCGATGATGTCGTCCACCGCCTGCTCGACCGGCCCCTTCGACGAGGGCACGCTCTTGTGCATCCGGCGGAAGGCGTCGCTCGTCTGCATCGCCTTACGGATGAGTTCGCCCTCCTCCGGGTCTAAGAGGTGCGCGATGAAGTCGGCGTGCTCCCCCATGATCATCGTCCAGAACTCCGCCGCCTCTTTCATGTCGACGGACGTGTCGCCGCGCGAGAACTGGTCGAGCCTCTTGGCGAAGCGCTCGGCCTCGCGCGCCGTGTGCTCGAAGAAGGCCGGCCAGACGAGGCTTTGCAGGCGGCCCGCGGCCTGCTCGTCACGCATCTTGTGCTTGAACTCGGCGTAAGGCTTGACCAGCTCGACGGTCGCGCGGTTGAATGCCGCGTAGTTGCCGCGGTCTAAGTTCGAGGAGCGCGCCCGTTCGAGCTGGCCGGCGAAGGTCTGCTGGAACTGCTCGGCCCGGCCGCGCGCGGCGGCCAGCTCCGGCCCCGGCATCAGCATGACGAAGAACTTGGCGTGCTCCATCATCTGCTCGTTCCAGAACAGGTTCTCGGCGAGCGAGTGGGCGACGGGGTCGTTCGATCCCGCTTCGGGCAGG
This sequence comes from Pyrinomonadaceae bacterium, assembly GCA_036567125.1. Taxonomy (GTDB): domain Bacteria; phylum Acidobacteriota; class Blastocatellia; order Pyrinomonadales; family Pyrinomonadaceae; genus JAIVGV01. The sequence goes on from DATCVD010000669.1 coordinate 4,198, forward strand.
AAGGTCGGCTTCGTGCCGCCCTCCTTCGACGTGATCCCCCGGCGTCGCATGTCTTGGCCGCCCATCGCCTGCCCGAACGCGGTCTCCAGGAGCGGCCCCACTAAAGCGGCCCCGATCAGGGTGGCCCCGCCGGCGGTTAAAATTTTGCGGCGCGCGATCCCTTGGGCCGGCAGTCCGTCCTGCGGTTTGCGGCTGTTCATCCGTCTCTACCTCCGGTGTTTGAAAACGGCAGGCGGCGGGGAGTCGCCTGCCGGGTTAAGGTCAGGGGGCGAGAAACGCAGGCTCAGCGGTCGAACTTCTGGCTGAGCCTCGCCAGAGCCAAGGCCCCGAGCGACAGGCCGAAGTCCCTCAGGGCGACGTCGAAGTAGCCGGGGATCAGCAACAGGTTGATTACGATCAGCAGCAGCCACGCCGCGACGACGTAGGCGAAGACCCTCGGCTTGAAGGCGACGCCCAGCCCGGCCGCGATCTCGATGACGCCCACGGCGAGCATCAGCTCGTGCCCGTGGCCGCCGGTGAGTCTGTTAACGAACGGGGGCAGGTACTGATCCCAGTTCACCAGCAGGTGAAAAAACTTGTCCAGCCCGGCGGCGACGGGCGCGACGATGAACCCGAAGTGCAGGATTCGGTAGGCCTGATAGCCGGGGCTGGCGGCCCGCGCCCGAGCGTCCGAGGAGAAATCTGCCGCCGCTGCGCCGTTAAAAGTGCGATCCATCTTTGATTACCCTCCGTCAGATCAAGAATTACTGAATTCCCCCGCGAGGCGGCCTTTTCTCTAAAATATACCTTTTACAAAATAAGTCAATGATTAATTTGACTTATTACATTCTCCGACCAAGCGACATATATTCTCCGCACTGTTTGAGGCGATGAGGGTGACGAAGAAAGCTGTAAGGTGACGAAGAAAGCTGTTCGGCTTCTTCCTTATGCGGGTAGCGGCGGTTTATGACATTCACGACAACCTGCCCGCGCCAGAGGCAGTTCTTCTGGACATCTACCGGGCGCGAGTAGCGCCGCCCGTGCCCGCCCCGACGCGCCGCCGGCCGCCCACGCCACGCGAGCCTGAGCGGCGTTAGTCCGCTGCTCAATCAATCTCACCATCCAAGAACAACGCGGAGGGGGCGAGTGTCATCTCGCCCCCTCCGCGTTCGCGCCTGTCCGGCGTCTCTTATTTTCCCGGCATCGGCCGCCAGTCGCCCGACTGGATGAAGGCGGCCCAGAAGTAGGGGTGGCCGCGATCAGCGCCCCGGCCGCCTAGCTGGCCGCCGAGGCCGCGCGCGCCTCCGGCCCCGGCTTGGCTCTTACCGCGTAGCATCTCCAACTGCACCTGCCTGAGAGCCTCCGTGCGCCCCTCGCCCGCGGCCAGACGTTTGTAGTAGGCGACCATCAGATCGCGCGTCGCGTCGTCCGACACCTTCCACAGGGACATCACCTGACTTTCCGCGCCGGCGAGCACGAGCGCGCGGCGCAACCCGTAAACGCCCTCGCCCGTGCGGACTTCGCCCACGCCCGTCTCGCAGGCCGAGAGCGCGACCAGCTTCGTGCCCCACAGATCGAGTCCGGCGGCTTCGAGCGCCGTCAGGATGCCGTCCTCCCCATTCGTGCCGCGCCTCAGGTTCGCCCCCTCAAGCGCGAGGCCCGAACGCAGCAGCGGGTTCTCGACGCGCGGCGCCGCGGCGGCCGCCCTCGCCCCACCCGCGGCCGGCCTCCCGCTGACCGTCACTTCCGGCGGGCC
>DATCVD010000670.1:0-2779 GCA_036567125.1 Pyrinomonadaceae bacterium
AGCCGAGCGCGAGGGCCTCGCCCCCGGCGCGCGCGACCGCGCCGTGACGATGCGGCGTCAGGGCGGTCTCGGCGAGCGCGAAGTCGAAGGTCGGGCGGAAGCTGATCTCGACGTCGGGCGCGCCTTCGAGTCCTTCGACGAGGCGGATTATCTTGTGGCTGGGCGCGATGTCCTCGCCGCGCCGGCTCTCGTCGAGCCGCTCGACCGGCATGAAGTCCGTGAGGCGAAACTTGCCCGCGCCGGTCTCGAACGTGGTGGCGAGCACGTTCGTCGCCCTGACGTAAGCGCGCTCGGCCCTGTGCTCGCCGGCGGGGCCGACGCGGAACCAGCCCCCTTTGCGCGCGTCGAGCAGGCGGCAGAAGAGGGCCGGGCTGTCGAAGCGCGGCCAGCAGCACCAGTCAATCGATCCGTCGCGCGCGACGAGCGCGGCCGTGTGGCCGTCGCCGATGAGCGCGTAGTCGCCGATGGGCCTGTACCCGCGTGTGCCCGTGCCCGTCTCCATGTCTCACCCCTCCGTCCGCCGCCGGCGGCGGTCAATTCGCGCGCTTCCTCCCGCCCGTCGCGACCGGCGGCTCAGCGAGCGGCAGATCGACCGCCACGGGCGCGTGGTCGGAGATGCGATCTTTGAGCGCGTCGTTGAGGCTCTTGAGCGTGCGCCCGAAGTGCGGGGCGAGGCGGTGCGGCTGCGCCTCGTCTTCGGGGTCGGTGAGCGCGAACGGCTTGACGAAAATCCAGTCGAGTTTGAACTTGCCGACGAACGCGATCGTGCGCTCCACCTCGTAGGTCGTGATGAAGCCCTTGTCGCCGCGCTGGTTCGAGTTCGCCAGCGTGTCGTCCTTGCCGCCGACCGAGCGCGCGCGCTCGCCGCGGAAGTCGAAGGCGTTGCCGTCCGAGAAGCGGAAGCCTTTCAGCTTGTCGAAGAACTCGGCCTCTGGGTTGGAGGCGACGAGCGGGACGCTGCGCACGGTCGGGTCGGCCTGCTTGCGGTAGGCGTTCACCCCGCCGAGCAACACCGTCGGCAGCTTGACGCCGGTCAGGTACCCGAGCCCCTGCTTGATCCAGAAGCTGCGGCTGCCGAGCCGGTTCTTGAGCAGGCGCACGGCCGAGAGCGGCGTCCCGTCCTGCGTCGTGGTGTTCATGTCGCCGGCCACGACGACCGGCGCGCTGACGTCCTTGATCCGCGCGAGCAGTTCTTCCAACTGCCTGCGGCGGCCGGCGGGCTTGGTCTTGGCTTCGAGGTGGGTGGCGACGACGAGCAGGCGGCCGCCCGGCAGCCGCTCGTCGACGATCTCGGCCGAGAGCATCGTGCGGCCGCCGCGCCGCACCTCGCGCCGCACCTTCTCCTGAAAGACCGCCTCGCCCGCCCTGCGCCGGCCCTCTTCGAGCGGCGCGACGCTTCGGAGTTCGTCCTCGTACCAGTCGTGCGGCTGGTGCGCGAACGGTTCGAGGCGGACGTTCTCAAGGGGGAAGCGGCTTAGGATCGCGTTGCCGTGCAGGCCGCGGTAGCGCGCGGGGTCGACGCTTGTTTCCGCGACGAGTGAGGCCCGCTCCGCCGGCGGCAGTTCTTCAAACTTCTCCGTCCCGAGCGCTATCGGATCGACCTCGACGAACTCGACGCCGTAGGCGTAGTTCATCCGCAGCGCCGCGGCCAGCTCGGCGGCCACGTTGCGGTAGTCCGTGCGCTTCATGCCGAAGTCGACTTCGTTGAGCACGATCACGTCGGCCTGCCTCATCAGCTCGACCTGTTCGAGAACCAGTTTGCGCCTCTCGCCCCCGCGCGGGTAGGCGGCCGGGTCGATGAGCTTGGCGAAGGCGGCCGGGTCGGTGAAGGCGCGCCGGATCGCTTCGTACTCAAGCCCGCGCTCGACGTTCCACTCGACGACGCGGAGGAAGCGGCCGAGCGCGGGCGTGGTGGGCAAGAGCGGCCGCGCGCCGCGCGACGAGTTGCCGACGAAGGGCGTCGTGAGCAGCCGGCGCAGCTTATCCTGCAACTCGGCCGGCGGGGTCTTCCGCTCGTAGAGTTGGACGAGTTCCTGATAGGTGAGTAGCTCCGGCCCCTGCTGCCGCGCGCCGGCCGTCGCCGGACTTAACAGGCAGGCGAGCGCGGCCGCCAGCAAAAGCTTGGGCGTCTGTGCGCGGCGTTCCCGCGCGGGCCGTCGGACTGCGTGCTTTCGTTCATTGGGCCGCAACTCTGCGTGGCGCATTCGGTCGTCGTCTCCGGGGTTTTAAGGGCTGCAAGTTAACTGAACCTAACACACTCCGCCTTTTCTCATCCTGATTTTTATTCTCCGATCCCGACTCTTCTTGCGCCGACCCCCGCGGCGCTGTCCGGCGGTGCGTCCCGGCGGAACGGGGCGGCGAGCGGCCGGTTACATGACGTTGAATGTTCACCTGTTATTTGTTAGTGTGCGGAACCCTAAGAGACAAGTCACCGCTCGGAACAGAGGCCGGGGCAGCGGCGGGCCGAGGGGATGAGACAGCGCGGGGCGGTTTCCTCCAGCCCGCGGCGGGTCTTCCCCGGCTTGGTTCGTTCCCGGCGGCCCGCCTTTTTGAAGCGGTGAAATTCTTACCGGCCGTCACGTTTTTCGGCTGGCCCGACGCGGAGGAGCGTATGCGTGAAAGCACCCGTGGGATGAGTGAGGCGAGGCGGCAGAGCCGCGCGACGCGCGTCGCCCTTCCGGCGTTAGTCGCGCTCGTCGCGGTCGTGACGGGGGCGTGCGGGGGGACGCCGGAGCAGAACAGCTCACAGCCGCCCGCCGCGCAGAACGCGGCGGGCGCG
>DATCVD010000671.1:0-6005 GCA_036567125.1 Pyrinomonadaceae bacterium
GGCGGCCGTGGCCGCGCGGCGCGCGGCGCGGCCGGTGTTCTGCTCCGTGACGGCGCTCTCGAAATCGGCGATGGCGCGCGCCAGTTCTTCGAGGAAGTCCGCGGGCAGCTCGTGGCGTAGGAACTCGGCTTTGAGCGGGGCGGCGCCGGTGTGGAAGGAGCGCGCCGCGCCGACCAGAGATTGATCGTTGCTGCCGCGCGGGAGGCGGAAGCGCGCGGCCAGCTCCGGCGTCTCGAAGCTCATCGCGCGGGCCGTGCGCGCGATGGCTTCCAACTGATCGCGCAGGCGTTCGCGCGCCTCCTTGCGCGAGGTCGAGCCGCCGGCCGCCACGCCCCGCGTCGAGACCTTCGCCTCGGAGTGTTGGTCCAACTCCGCGAGCACCGCCGCTAACTCGTCGAACAACTCTTTACCCTTCGAGCCGCCGGGGAACGTGGCGGCGTTGGCCGCGCCGAAGTCGCGCACGCGCGCGAGCATCTCGTAAGTACGCCTTTGGGTGTCGTTCATGAGGAGTCCTTTCGGTGAGACTGAAGTGTTGAGAGGCAACGGCTTCAGTGAGGTTAGAGAGGTAAGGGGCGCGCGACCGATGCGCGCCCCCCTTGCAACGGCCGCGATTATACCGCTTCGGGCGCGCGCGTCCAGACATAATTCCGCGGGCGGGTGCTGTCCTCATCTTGCTTGTCCTCTGCGCCCCCTCCGCGCCCTCTGCGCCTCGGCGGTGAATGGGGGGAAGGGACACTCACCGCGGAGGCGCAGAGGGCACGGAGGGGGCGCAGAGAAAAGATGGAACTAGGACACTACTCGCTGGTGCTGAGTTCAGCCACGCACGCAGGGGATTCCCGGCCGCACGCGACCACCGACACGCCGCACGCGGCCGATTTCCTCTGCACGCGGCCGGTGCGATGCCGTACACGGCCGGTCTCACGCTGTACACGGGCGGCGTAACGTGTACACGGCCACTGCGACGGTGTACACGGCCGCTCTGATGACGCACTTCGTCATTTATCTGCCGCACTTTGTCACTTCCACGCCGTACGCGGGCGGTCTGAAGCTGCACACGGGCGGTTTGACACTGCACGCGGCGGGTTTGACGCTGTACGTGGACACTTACACGCTGTACGCGGCGGGTGTGACGCAGCACGCGGCCGGTTCGACGCTGTACGCGGCGGATTCCCGGCTGCACGCGACACCTTTGACGATTTACGCGGTGCTTCCGCTGTTGAATTTGGCGCGTGCGGCGTTCTTAATCACAGAGGACACAAAAGACGCGGCTTTGCCTAAAAACCCTCCTGCCTAAAAAGGTGTGAGGCTGCCCAAAAAGTAGGGCCGCCGCGCCCCTCACCCGGCGCGGCGGCCCTCTTTGCGGCACAGCCCCCCTCACTAGGGCGTGCCAGCGCGGGGCGCGTGCCTCACTCCACGCGCCGCCGGCTCAAGAATCGGACTAGCCTGTCGAATAGCTTCCTGACGAACTCAGGTATGAACACGAACACCCGGAAGTGCGAGCCGTCAGGGCCGGAGGGCGGATCGTCGTCGGAGATCATGAGGGGCATCTGTGGTATCCTCGCGCCGCGTTCTTTCCAGCACAGGCGACGGTCATGCGCGGCTCAATTCTCACCTTCACGGCTGAGTGATGGGCATCGCCGTTGAGTATGAAAGGTTCACACTCACGGCGACTCGAAAACCAGCCAGCATTGTACCGACATTTGTCGGTAATGGGAAGTCCCTATCAGGAGGCCGCGCCTGATGGGACGCAAGCCGCGCGTGAAGCCGGAACGCCTAGCCGAAAAGCTGCGGGCGATCCGCGACGCCTTCGGGCTGTCGCAAGGGGCTGTCGTGAGGGAACTCGACGCGGAAGGTATGATCGACGCCAAGCACGTCTCGAAATTCGAGGTGGGCGAGCGCGAGCCGAATTTGATCGTGCTGCTGCGCTACGCACGGTTAGCCGGCGTCACGCTCGACGTACTCGTAGATGACGAGCTAGACCTGCCTGAAAAGCTGCCCGCCAAAGCCAAGCACAGACCTTAGCCCCGCTAAATCCGGCAACACAGATTTACATTACGACCCGCCTTCTGTGGCTAATTCTTCCCCCACGGATACGCGGCAGCTTTCACGGCGTTGTAATTGGCATCCAGCGCGGGTTCGAGCAGGCGCAAGGCGGCGAGGCGGCGGGCCATCGCGGAGACTTCGGACAACTCGGCGGCGGTGAGGTCGCGCCCCAGCAGCGGGCGCTCGCGGTAGCTGAGCCACTTCTTGATCACCTGATAGCCGCCGATGTAGTAGTCCCAGACGCGCGCGGGGACGCAGCGCCAGTAGGCCGCCGCGTTCAGGTGTACGTCGTAGGTGGTCTCGCCGAGGTGGCGGAAAGCGGTTGCGGGGTCGAGGCCCAAAGCCTGCGCGCCCTGCTCGACAGGCGCGGCAGAATGTGAGTCTATTGCTATGAGATTTATAGACGCAGGACTATAACTTCCGCATCACGAGAATCCGTTCGAACATCGTAGTTCGGGTGCGCCTTCGTGAACGCCGCTCGTCAGGGATACGATCATCATAAATAGTTTCAACAATAAACTGACCGTTTGTTACTTCAGCCGCCAGATTAGCAAGCACCTCCGCCGTACGACGTGTTTTACCTTCCCGTTCCACGTCGCCAAGTACGAGCACACAGTAGCCTCCTGCTTTCAGCACACGCGCTATCTCCCGCAAACATTCACTGATCTGCGCTAGATAAACTTTACTGTTAGCTGTCAGGGAAGCGTCGAGTTGTTTCCAATCCTCACACCCTAAAAACCACAACCGGAGGCGATTATCGCGTGCGTAATCAAGCGCACCGAAGTACGGTGGACTTGAAATAATCGCATTAACACTCGCAGCCTCAATCGGTAAATTCATAGCGTTTGCTTGCGTCACTTTATACTGTCGCTGCTCCCAATCTGCCGGAAGCATGGGACGGCGATACGCACGCCTGACCTTTGACAGCAACCGTGAGCGTAGGTCTCGGTAAGCATACATCTTCGGGTATTCCTCTGGGGGGAACTTACTTTTCCGCAAATACGGCACAAGGTGACTCGCAGGGTATGAGAGGAACCCGGGCCGAACATGGTGAAGTATGCCTAGTAAACAAGAACACAGAAAGTAGTCAGGTCGCCCGCGTAGAACAGCAAAGGCTGCAAGAATCTCGCGCAATGTATCCGGGTGATAAAAGTTTCGTACCCACTCAGGAACAGCTTCTAAGTTCACATGGGGAGCCAAAGTCTCGGCATCTTGAATCAATGAGCCGGCCCGCTTTAAGCCCTCCGCCTCGTTACTAGGGGCTTCAAGCTTTCCTCGTGTGATGGTGTAAGCATACGGACTTAGGTCATTAGCAATAGTATGTCTATGAGCAATGGCTGCTTCTAACGGTACAACGCCGGAACCGGAGAACGGGTCAAGGACAGTTTCTCCCTCTTTCGAATACAGACTTATGAGAACACGCGCCATGCCGGACTTCATTTTTCCAACGTAAGGCGACAGTTGCTGCAAGGAGCTTTCGCGTTCGTTAAACGAGCCATGCCAGTCGCGCGCGTCAAGCCGCGTGACAGCTTGCATTTCGTCGAATAAGAAAGGTGTGATCGACACGTTTACAGTAATTTACCTTGAGTCCCGTGGTTCCCAAATTTTTGACGCGCCACTATCAACAACAGCACCTTTATGCAGAACCTCAAACACACTTCTGAAATGACCCGGACGAATCTCAACGAATTTCATCCGCACTTCCCAGATATGCCGGTTCTGCTCTGGCTCTGAAACTCCGAAAAATCTCAAAATTCTTTCGGGTAGGCGAAGCGACTGTAAAGTGTGAACGGGTGGTTCCGGGTCGTCTAATGTTGGGGCGCGTTGCGGGAATAGAAACACATCAGGTGCTGTGTTTAGCCCTGTCTCCGTTTCGTGCCCTGGGTATTTGGGGCAAGGACGAGCGCGCGTGCCACAAAGTAAATCTTTAATTAAGAGCACGTCAACTAGCTTTCGACGCTTCAGCAGTTCGTTGTTTATGCGGTTAATTATTGCGTGCACGCCGTTAGCCGGTTGATTAACTACCGCTCCGTCTAGATGACACCAGACCGCAAACTCGCGCGCCCACACTGGGCGCTCAGAAATATTGATGCTGTTGCCCTCTCCGCCTTTCACCTCAAGCGCGGCAAAGTAGTCCGGGTTTCTCTCGATCCCGACTGCGAAGTCATGTCTATACCTGCTACTTGTTTGTTCATAGTCGGCTATGTACGAGCGTTCTAACATTCCTTCGAAAACGGTCTTCACCATTCCTTGTCGTCCTGCCGTGGATGAGGCAATAAATGTTCCACGTATGCTTTCAATGGCGGAGCGAAAAACCAAACCGCTTTTGTAGTCAGCAGGCTCTATCGAATGTTGTCGCAGCACTTCTGGGTGTAATTCATCGAGATTCGAAAGCAGGTGAATGGCCGGTCTCACCTGATTCATTATTCGCTCTTCGTTGTAGCAGGGTGGTGCAGGCATTGATCTGATGTTTTCTGGAAGTACCGAACTATTCAGAACGCAGCGTTACAACTATAACAGATTTAACAGAAGCAGCGCGCCGGCCACCCAAGAGAGCGTCTAGACGGGCGTGGAGCGGAAGAAGTGTTCGCCGCGCTCGCCCTCGAAGCGCAGGCCGAGCGCCTGTTCCAGCGCCTCGCGCAAGCCTTGCAGCGCGGGCAGGTCGGGCCGCTGCTCGACGCGCGCACGCGCGTCGCGCGCGTAGGAGGCGAGGAAGCGCGCCACGTCCTCCGGCTGCGCGAGCGGCGCGGCGTGCAGCATCACTCGCTTCAAATACTCCGCGAACCGCTCGCCGTGCTCGCGACCCGCCACGGCCGGGCGCTCCGCCAACTCCCAGAACTCCCGCTCGCTCGCCGCCAGCGTGTAACGCTCAAGGTCTTTGCGGTTGCCCGCCTCGTCGCGGCCGACCAGCAGGAAGTCGCGGTAGTTGGTGACGAGCACCTGCCCGTAACCTCTCAAATACTTCGCCACCTGTTCGGACGCGGCTATGCGCTCGACTTCCTCCTTCAGCCCCTTGACCTCGACGCAGCCGCGCTCCGGCTTGGTCGTCGCCAGCCCTACGTCCGCGCCGCGCCGCAACTGGTTCGCGTTGTAGAGGCCGCCGTCGGGTAGCCCTGCCCCCAGCCCCTTCGGAGTGCTGACGAAGCGCACCTTCGGCTTGAGCGCGCCCCCGACCTCGTTGCACAGGTTGGCGAGCGCGTCGTAGTAGGAGGTCTCATTGACCGCGACGGCGCGGCTCTTGAGCATGGCTTGTAAGTATTTTTCGAGCGAAGTCATAAGCGAGAACTTTGTGGCGCTGGTCACTTGGGTGAGGCGTAGGGGCGTTCACCGCAGAGACGCAGAGGACGCGGAGGGCGCGCTGAGAAACCGTCCCACCCTCCGCGCCCCCTCCGCGTCCTCTGCGTCTCTGCGGTGAGTTTTTTTCTTCCTTCTCCGGGCGCGGGCCGGCTCACTCCACCTTGACGCCCTTCCAGAAGGCGACGCGCCCTTCGATGTTGCGGGCCGCGTCTTTCGCCCGCGGGTAGTACCAAGCGGCGTCGCGGTTCTCGTCGTCGCCGACGACGATGTCGTAGTAGCTGGCCTCGCCCTTCCACGGGCAGGTGGTGTGCGTCGCGCTCGGCCGGAAGTGCTCGCGCCGCAGCGAGCTTTCGGGGAAGTAGTGGTTGCCTTCGACGACGACCGTGTCGTCGCTCTCGGCCAAGACCGCGTCACGCCAGACAGCGCGCATCCCGTTCGCCTCCGTCCTTCGGGTTCACGGCGATCCGATCCCTTACGGCTTCTTCGCCGCCGCGGGTTTGACGCCGTCCTTCTTCAGCCCGTCGCTGAGTTCGATGATGCGTTCGAGGTCGCGTGCGGCGCGCGCGGCCTGCCCCACGTCGAGGACGCTCTGCGACTCGAACAGCGGGTTGGTGAGGAAGCTGTGCAGGTGGCGGCCGAGCGACGCGAGCGGGTCGGCCGCCCCC
>DATCVD010000672.1:0-7959 GCA_036567125.1 Pyrinomonadaceae bacterium
CACGCGCTCGCGCTGGCCGACCTCGCGCAGTACGTCGAGACGCAGTCGCGCGGCGACGCGGCGGCGGGCGCGCCGCGCATCGAGGCGTCCCCACGCACGGGGCGGCTGCCGCTCTCCTTCGCGCAGCAGCGGCTCTGGTTCCTCGATCAACTTGAGCCGGGCAGCCCGGCCTACAACATCTCGGCGGCGCTGCGCCTGTCGGGGCGGCTCAACGCGGCGGCGCTTGAGCAGTGCCTGAACGAGATCGTGCGCCGCCACGAGTCGCTGCGCACGACCTTCACGGCCGAGGGCGGTGAGCCGGCGCAGGAGACGCACGGGCCGCGCCCCTTGAGGCCGACTCAGGTCGAGTTGAGTCACCTGCCGACTGGAGAGCGCGAGCGCGTGGCAGAGAGTCTTGCGCGCGAAGAGTCGCGCCGCCCCTTCGACCTCTCGGCCGGGCCGCTGCTGCGCGTCTCCCTGCTGCGCCTCGCGCCCGAAGACCACGTCGTGCTCTTCACGATGCACCACATCGTCTCCGACGGCTGGTCGATGGGCGTGCTCGTGCGCGAGGTGGGCGACCTGTACGCGGCCTTCTCGCGGGGCGGGCCTTCGGGCCTGGCGGAGTTGGCCGTGCAGTACGCCGACTTCGCCGTGTGGCAGCGCCGGCAGTTGCGGGGCGAAGTCTTGGAGGGTCACCTCTCTTACTGGAGGGAGCAGTTGAAGGACGCCGCCCCGCTGCTCGAACTGCCGGGCGACCGCCCGCGGCCCGCGGCCCGCGACATGCGCGGCGCTTCGCACGGCTTCAGCCTCCCGGCGCAGTTGTCCGCAGACCTCAACGCGCTCAGCCGCGACGCGGGCGCGACGCTCTTCATGACGCTGCTGGCCGCCTTCAAGGCGCTGCTGATGCGCTACACGGGACGGGAAGACATCGTCGTCGGGTCGGCCATCGCCAACCGCAACACGGCGGAGATCGAGCCGCTCATCGGCTTCTTCGTCAACTCGCTGGCGATGCGGACGAGCCTCGCCGGCGACCCCACCTTCCGCGAGTTGCTCGCGCGCGTGCGCAAGGTCGCGCTCGAAGCCTACAGCCACCAAGACCTCCCGTTCGAGAAGGTCGTCGAGATGCTCCAGCCCCGGCGCAACCTCGGCTACTCGCCGGTCTACCAGGTGGAGTTCACCCTCCAGAACGCCCCGGCGCAGGCGCTGCGCGTGCCCGGCCTTGAGTTGAGCCCGGTGAGTACGCCGCAGGAGTCCGTCGAGACCGACTTCAACTTCATCATGTCGGAGGGCGACGATGGGCTGCTGGGCACGGTGGTCTACCCCGTTGACATGTTCGACGCCGCGACCGTCGCCCGCATGATGCGCCACTACCGGACGGTACTCGAAGGCGTCGTGGCCGACCCCGACCGTCGCCTGTCCGAGCTGCCGCTCATGCCGGACGAGGAGTTGCGACAGTTCGTGAGCCGGCCGGAGGCGGCGGGCGCGCCGGCGTCTGAGCGGCCCCCGGCCGAGTCCTTCCAACAACTCTTCGAGGCCGCGGTTGACGCCGCGCCCGACGCGACGGCGCTCGTCTTCCGGGATCGGCAGTTGACCTACCGGGAGTTGAACCGCCGGGCCAACCAGCTCGCGCGCCACCTCAGGCGGCGCGGGGCCGGGCCGGAGTCGCGCGTCGGCGTCTATCTGGAGAGTTCGCCCGAGATGGTCGTCGCCGTGCTCGGCGTGCTCAAGGCCGGTGCCGCCTACGTCCCGCTCGACCCGGCCTACCCGAAGGAACGGCTCGCCTACATGATGGACGACGCGCGCGTGGAGCTGCTGCTCACCGAGGAGGGCCTCGCCGCGCAACTCCCGCGCCCCAACGCGCGCCCCCTCTACCTCGACGCCGACTGGCCGGCCGTCTCGCGCGAGGCCGCCACGAACCCGCCGAACCGGACGAGGGGCGGAGACCTCGCCTACGTCATCTACACCTCCGGCTCCACCGGCGCGCCCAACGGCGTGCTCATCACGCACGGCTCGCTCGCCAGCTACACGCAATCCATCGCCGACGACTTCGGGCTGCAAGCGGGCGACCGCGTCTTGCAGTTCGCCTCCCTGAGCTTCGACGTGTCGGTGGAAGAGTTGTTCCCGACGCTGGCGCGCGGGGCGGCCGTCGTGCTGCGCGAAGAGTCGCTCCCGCCCACCTTCTCGGAACTGACGCGCCTCGTCGGCGAGCAGCGCCTCACGCTCTTCGAGTTGCCGACGGCCTACTGGCACGGCTGGACGGACGAGCTTTCGCGCGCGCGCGTGCGCCTGCCGCCGTCGCTGCGCCTGGTCGTCATCGGCGGCGAGAGGGTCTCGGCGCGACGCCTGTCGGACTGGGGCGCGCTCGGCGTCCCGCTGCTTCACGTCTACGGGCTGACCGAGGCGACCGTGACCTCGACGACCTACGAGCTGCCGGCGGCCGACATCTCGTCGCCCGCCGCCGACACGCAGGGCGCGGAGCTTCCCATCGGACGCCCGATCACGGGCGCGCAGGTGCACCTGCTCGACGCGCGGATGCAGCCCGTGCCCGCAGGCGTGCCGGGCGAGATTTACGTCGGCGGCGGGAGCCTCGCGCGCGGCTACCTGAACCGCCCGGCGCTGACGGCCGCGCGCTTCGTCCCCGACCCGTTCGGCCGCGAGCCGGGCGCGCGCCTCTACAAGACGGGCGACCTCGCTCGCCGCCTCGCGGCGGGCGACCTCGTCTTCCTCGGGCGCGTCGATCTTCAGGTGAAGGTGCGCGGCTACCGCATCGAGCCGGGCGAGGTTGAGGGCGCGCTCAAGCAGCACCCGCTGATACAGGACGCGGCCGTCGTCGCCCGCCCCGCCTCCACAAACGGCCACGCGCGGCTCGTCCGCCGCCGGGCGGACGGCTCCGTCGCGCTCGCTTCGCGCGGGGAGTTAATCGCCGCCCTCTCCTCGCTCGGCGGTGAGGAGGCCGAGCGCCTCTTCGCCGAGGTCGAGTCGCTCGCGGAGCAGGAGGTGGAGACGAACCTCGCGCTCGAATTGCAGGTCGGCGGCGAGGGCGATCAGGTCAAGATACGCCGTCACCCGCAGTTCGACATCGTCCTCAAACTCAAGGACGACGGCTTCATCTCGCCCCCGCAGGAGGCGCAGCGCAACTGGCTGATCCGCCGCACGCTCGACGAGTTCGCCTCGGACCTGCGCCACCTCGACGCCGTCTCCAAGCAGTTCGTCCCCGGCTCGGCCCGGCCCCGCCTCGGCCCCCAGCTGGAGTGGGACAAGAGCGGCGCGCGCTACGACGACAGCCAGCTCATCATCGCCGGCCAACAGGTGATGCAGGACTGGGAGGCCCCGCTGATGAGGGCGATGGCGAAGGTCGTCACCGAGTCTCACGGCGACATCCTTGAGCTGGGCTTCGGCATGGGCATCTCGGCCAGCTACATCCAGGAGTTCGGCGTCAGGTCGTACACGGTCGTCGAGTACAACGACGAGGTGGTCGAGCGCTTCCGCCAGTGGAAGCGCCGCTACCCCGGCCGCGACATCAACCTCATCCACGGGCGCTGGCACGACGTGACCGACCGCCTCGGCACCTACGACGGCATCTTCTTCGACACCGTCCCCACCTACGAGGACGAGTACCTGCGCGAGGTCATCGACAACGTGGTCATGGCCGAAGACTTCTTCCCCGTGGCGTCGCGGTGCCTGCGGCCGGGCGGCGTTTTTACGTGGTACACCAACGAGATCGACACGCTCAGCCGCCGCCACCAGCGGCTCATCTTGAAGTACTTCGACTCCTTCACCGTCAGCGTCGCCCGGCCGCTCAACCCGCCGGAGGATTGTCACTACTGGTTCGCCGACTCGATGGTCGTGGTCAAGGCCGTCAAGTGAAGACCCGGCGGCCGCCGTGCCGCCGGGCGAAGACTGGAAAGCTCGCGGAGGACTCCACCGATGGAAGACACAGGCACACGCTTCGACCGCCTGCCGCCGAACCGGCAGGCGCTGCTGGCCGTCAGGCTCGAAAAAATGTTGGAGGGCCGCGACGTAGCCACCGTTGATTCCGACGGCCTGAGCCTCGCCGCCTGCTACGTGCCGAAGCCGGGGCGCACGCCGACGCCCGGCCAGCTCCGCGACTTCCTCGCGCAGCGCGTTCCCGACTACATGCTGCCGGAATCTTTCCACCCGCTCGACGCCCTGCCGCTCACGCCGAACGGCAAGGTCGACCGCCGCGCTCTCTCCGCCGCGGCCCCGGCCCGGCCGCCGGCCGACGACAACTTCGTCGCCCCGCGCACGGAGCTTGAGGAGGAACTGGCCGAGATTTGGGCCGACGTGCTGCACGTCGAGCGCATCGGCGTCGAAGACAACTTCTTCGACCTCGGCGGCCACTCGCTGCTGGCGACGCGCCTCGCCTCGCGCATCCGCGAGACCTTCGAGGTGGATCTGAGCCTGCGCGCGCTCTTCGAAGCGCCGACCATCGCCGGCCTCTCCGTCGTCATCGTGCAGCGCCTCGCCGAGCAGGCCGACGGCGAGGAGATGGCGCTGCTGCTGAATCAGGCCGACTGACGCGGGCGCGCGCGCGTCGCGGCCCGCCCGACTCCGACTCCGCAACCCCCGCCTCGCGGTCAGAAGGTACGCCCCATGCAAATCGCACCGGCCCTGCTGGAATACTGGCTCAGGCAGTACTACTTCGACACCGAGATCGACCTCGGCTGTAGCGGCGTCGCCAGCTTCTCGATGAGCGAGCTGCGCGAGCTGCTCGGCATCACGCAGCAAGAACTCGACGCCGTGGTCTTCCGCGACAGCCGCACGCTCGGCGACCCCGACTTGCGCGAGGCCGTCGCACGGCGCTGGGGCGGCGGCGACGCCGAGCGCGTCATGGCGACGCACGGTTCGAGCGAGGCCATCTACCTCATCATGCGCGGGCTGCTGCGCCCCGGCGACGAGGTCGTCGTCCAATCGCCGGCCTACCAGCCGCTCTACTCCATCGCCGAGGCGGTCGGGTGCCGCCTGCGCCACTGGCGTCTCGACTTCGAGCGCGGCTTCGTCGCCGACATGGACGAACTCCGCGCCCTCGTCAACCCGAAGACCCGCCTCATCGTCGCCAACTTCCCGCACAACCCGACGGGCGCGACGCTCACGCCCGCGCAGCAGCAGGAACTGCTCGACGCCGCCTCGCGCGTCGGCGCGTACGTCTTGTGGGACGCGGCCTTCGCCGAGCTGGTGCACGACGGCGCGCCGCTGCCCGACCCCGGCGGGCGCTACGACCGGGCCATCACCATCGGCACGCTCTCGAAGGCGTACGGCCTGCCGGGCCTGCGCGTCGGCTGGTGTCTCGCCGCGCCCGACGTGCTGGAAGAACTCATCCGCCTGCGCGACTACATCACGCTCCACCTCTCGCCGCTCGTCGAACTCATCGGCACGCGTGCCGTCGAGAAGTCGGACGCGCTGCTCGGCATCCGCCTCCGTCAGGCCCGCGCGAACCTCGACACGCTCGCCGGCTGGATCGACGAGCAGGGCGGAGCCGTCGAGTGGGTCAGGCCGCGCGGCGGCGTCAGCGTCTTCATGCGCCTGAACGGCGTCCCCGACGTCGAAGGGTTCTGCCGCCGGCTCGCAGCGCGCCATAGCGTGCTGCTCGTCCCCGGCACCGGCTTCGGCCAGCCCCGCCACGTCCGTCTTGGCTTCGGCGGCCACGTCGCCGAGTTCAACGAGGGCCTCGCGCGCCTGTCGAGCCAACTGCGGGACGAGTCGGCCGGCGCGGGCTGAGCGGGCGAAGGGAAGCGCGCCGCCGCCGTGCCGCCCGCCGCCCCTTTCTTAATCAAGGTAGGTGTTGACGATGAGTAAAGACACATGGGTTCTCGGCATCAGTGCCTCGCCCCACAACGGGGGCATCTGCCTGCTCAAGGGCGACGAGATATTCGTCGCCATCCAGGAGGAGCGCCTCTCGCGGCGCAAGCGCGACGCCGTCCGCGGCGCGCAACCCTCGCTGGCCCTAAACTACTGTCTCGACTACGCCGGCATCCACCCGCGCGACCTGAGCATGATCGTCTGCTGCGTGACCAACCGGGCGAAGGTTCCGGCGCATGACGTATCGGCCAACCCCGTCCTCCAGCCGCGACTGTACGGCGTCCCGACGCTCTACATCCCGCACCACTACGGCCACGCCGTCAGCGCCTTCGCCACCTCCGGCTTCGCCGAGTCGGCCGTCCTCGTCATCGACGGCCTGGGGTCGCCGGCCGAGGACTTCACCGAAGAGGAGCGGGCCGCCTGCCGCTGGCCGGTCGAGAACGGCTACGAGTCGATCTCGCTCTACGCCGCTGCGGACGCCGGCATCAAGCCGCTCGAAAAACATCTGGTCGCCGACGGCGCGTGGATCAGGGAGCGCGGCGACGCGATGCCCTTCTTCGGCAGCCTCGGCGGCATGTACTCGGCCGCGGCGAAGCAGATCTTCGGCGACCTCCACGAGGCCGGGAAGGTGATGGGGCTGGCGCCTTACGGGCGGCCCACGACGCCCCCGCACGACTTCTTCGCTATCGAAGACGACGGCCGCCTCGTCTTCCGCGACGCCGTGCCCGCGCGCTACGGGCACGGCGAGCACTGGCCGCTGCGTCAGGACGAGTACCAGAACCTCGCCGCCTCGACCCAGGCGGCGCTCGAAGAGGCCATCACGTATCTGGTCGAGCACCTGCACCAACTCTGCCCGAGCGACAACCTCTGCTACGCGGGCGGCGTCGCCCTCAACAGCGTGATGAACGAGCGCATCATCCGCGAGTCGCCCTTCAAGAACTCCTACTTCATGCCGGCCGCCGAGGACAGCGGCACGGCCATCGGGGCCGCCTACTACGGGCTGTGGCGGCTGACGAAAAACAACAGCCGGCGCAAGCTGATCCACGACGCCGTCGGCCGCCGCTACTCGCAGGACGAGGTGGCGCGCGCCGTCACGAACACGCAGGCCGTGCAGCCGCTGGAGTCGCCCGACCCCATAGCCACGACCGTCGAGCTTCTGTGCCGGGGGCACATCATCGGCTGGTTCGAGGGTCGCTCCGAGATCGGGCCGCGCGCGCTCGGCCAGCGCAGCATCCTCTGCGACCCGCGCCGGCCCGACGGCAAGGAGGTCTTGAACCTCCGCGTCAAACACCGCGAGGCGTTCCGGCCCTTCGCGCCGGTCGTGCTGCTCGAAGAGGCGGCGAACTGGTTCGACCTCGACGGGCAGACGCCGGAGAGTCCCTTCATGCTGCGGGTCTGCAAGTTCAGGGAGGACAGGAAGTCGCAGGTGCCGGCCGTCGTGCACGCCGACGACACGGGGCGCGTCCAGACCGTGACGGCCGAGGCCAACGGCCGTCTCTACGAGCTGGTCAAGAGGTTCCACGAGAGGACGGGCGTCCCCATCATCCTGAACACCTCCTTCAACGTGATGGGCGAGCCCATCGTCGAGACGCCGGAAGACGCGCTGCTGACGACCCTCTCCACCGGCATCGACTACTGCGTCCTCGAAGGCCGCATCGTCGAAAAGCGGAAGCAGGTTCTCTTCGAGGAGGACGAGGTGCCGTGGCCGCTGCGCGTCGACGACCAGATCGCCGCGTCTCTCAAGTCGGCGGAGTCGGGCGGCGGCGGCGGGGGCGACGCGCGCCCGCTCAAGGGCTACCTCGGCAGCTTCGCCCACCCGACCCACGGCTCGCTCACGGTCGAGATCGAGGGCGGGCAACTGAAGGGCACGTTCAGGGGTGCCCTCATCTTCTCCATGCGCCGCGACGAGTGGTCTTCGCCGCTGCGCCGTCACGCCGCGGACATCTTCGAGATCACGGCGCAGCCCTTCGCCGGCCACAGGGTCATGTTCATCCCCGACCGGAGGGGCCGCATCGACTGCGTGGCCTTCCTCGTCAAGAGGGCGTTCTCGCGCGACCTCGTCTTCACGCGCTCGCCCGCCGAAGGGGCCGACCGCCAACTCGCGCGGGGCTTCGCGGGGCGCTACGAGGGCGACGGCCGCGCGCTCGTCGTCACGGCGGG
>DATCVD010000673.1:0-2357 GCA_036567125.1 Pyrinomonadaceae bacterium
GGCGACGGCGGCGGCGGCGTCGCGCCCTCGGCGACCGCCAACCGCTTGGCGAAGTTCTCCGACGCGGCCGGCGCGCTCGCCGACTCGGCCGTCACGGAGGCGGGCGGGCAGGTGGGGATCGGCGTCGCCTCCCCCGGCGACTCCATCGACATCGCCGGCCCCTCGAACCAGTCGGGCCGCACCGGCATCCGCGTGCGCACGACCTCGCCGGCCGGCAACTCCACGCTCTACTTCGACAACGACCGGGGCGACTTCTCCTCCTACGGCGGGCTGCTCACGGGCGGCTCGCAGAACACTTTCTCCTTCTTCGGCCTCGCGCGCGCCGACCGCACGTTCCTGCTCTCGGACGGGCCGACGAGCCTCGGCCTCGGCATCGGGACGCTCACCGCGCAGCCCGTCATCCTCGGCACGGGCAACGCCGAGCGGGTGCGGATCGACGCCAACGGCAACGTCGGCGTCGGGACGGCGGCGCCGACGCAGCGGCTCGAAGTGGCCGGCAACTTGAAGGTCACGGGCGACGCGGTCGTGGACGGCAACATCGCGGCCAAGTATCAGGACGTGGCCGAGTGGGTGCCGGGGCGCGGCGAGCTGCCGGCCGGCACGGTCGTGGTGCTCGACCGCTCGCGCACGAACGGCGTGGTGGCCTCGCGCCGCGCCTACTCGACGCACGTCGCGGGCGTCGTCTCCGCGCAGCCCGGCGTGATCCTCGGCGAGGGCGGGCCGGGTCAGGTGATGGTGGCGACGACGGGGCGCGTCAAGGTGAAGGCGGACGCGACCGCGCGCCCCATCCGCATCGGCGACCTGTTGGTGGCGAGCGACGCCGAGGGCGTGGCGATGCGGTCTGTCCCGGTCAGGGCCGGGCGCTCCCGGCTGCACCGGCCCGGGACGATCGTCGGCAAGGCGCTCGAACCCTTAGCCTCGGGCCGCGGCGAGATCCTCGTGCTCCTCAGCATGCAATAAGACGGCACGACGCGAGCAGCGCCCGCCGGCACTTAGTTATCTTTGGCCTTGACTTGCGCCGCGCGCCGCTCGTCGACCCACTGTTCGACTCGGCTCGCGAACGAGAGAATGATCAGTGTGAACAGGGTGCTGAGCAGCGCCACGCCCAGACTGCCCAGCCCGACCGCCACGCCCACGGCCGCCGTCATCCAGATGCCCGCGGCCGTCGTGAGCCCCTGTATCTCGCGCTCCTCACTGAGCTTGAGGATGGAGCCCGCCCCGATGAAGCCGATGCCGGTGACGACGCCTTGGATGACGCGCGACAGCCCGTCCGAGTCCATGCCGACGCCCGCGCAGGCGAGGACGAAGACGGCCGTGCCGAGGGTGACGAGCATGTGCGTCCGCAGCCCCGTCGGCTTGCCCGCCCTCTCCCGCTGAATCCCGACCATCGCCCCGAGCACCGTGGCGGCTACCAGCCGGATGAGCACGTGCACCAACTGCCTCGCGTTGGGCAGTCCGGAGGTTAACTCCTCCCAGCTGATATCCATCGGCAGCAACCTCTGAACCGTGTAACGAACCCGTGTAATTCCAGCGAACCGGAACCCCGCATCACCCCCGCCCCACACCCATTACCATGAGGGGCGTCGGGGCAATCTTATACCCGCTTGCCGCCCGCGTCTGAAACTTCGGTTAAGCCCGGCGCCGGTTTTCCCCTCCGGCGGTGGCGACTCTGTAATACCCGGTCGGCGAGCGCCACCGACACGACCCACGCGAGCGCCGCCGCGTACCCCACCAGCACGTCGCTCGGATAGTGGACGCCCGAGTAGAGGCGGGAGAGGCCGACGAGGGCGACGAGGAGCGCCGCCGTGGCCCACACGAGCACGCGTCCGCCCACTCAATGCGCGCGGTGACCGCCGCCGCTATCGCCCCGTAGAAGCAGAACGAGAGCAGCGCGTGCCCGCTCGGGAAGCTGTATGAGTCGGGGAGCGGCGTGTCGAAGAAGGGTTCGGGCCTCCCGCGCCGGAAGGCCAGCTTGAGGGTGAATGATGGCGGAAGCAAAGCGGTTGTCGGCCGGAGGCGGTTCATGGGAGCCTTCCGCTACCAGTCTGGCGCGCGTATAAAGCTGGGGGCTCAGGCGTGCTACTACGCCTGAGCCCCCGTTCTGCGCGCGCTGCTTCGTCTCACTCGGCGGCGGCGTAGCCGCTCGTGTCGAAGACGATGAGGCCGAAGTCGCGCCCCCCGGCCGCCGCCCGCGTGAACCCCTCGGGCTTGAGCGTCCGCGCGTACGAGCCCAGCTCGCGCAACGCGGGCCGCTCCGTGCTCCCGTCCCACGCCCAGAGTTTGAAGTCCAGCCTCTCGGCGTTGGGCCCCGCCCCCGTGATGACGTGGAAGGCCCGCGCCCGCTCGTCCCACTCGAT
>DATCVD010000674.1:0-5002 GCA_036567125.1 Pyrinomonadaceae bacterium
CGCAGCCTTCCGCGGCCACCGCCGCCAGCCCCGCCGCGGCCGCCGCGCAGGCCACCGACAACGTCCTCGCTAACGAGGAGGCGGTCTGGGACGCGCTCCGGCGCAAGGACTGGGACGCCTTCGCCGCCTTCGTCGCCGACGATCAGATCGAGGTCGGGCCGTCGGGCGTCCACGACAAGGCCGCGACGCTCGGCCTCGTCAAGCGGTTCGACTTCTCCAACGTCAAGATCAACGAACTGCGCGCGATGGGCGTCGGCGCGGGCGACGAGGCCAAGCTCGTCACCTACGTCGTCATCGGAACCGCGCCCGACAAGACGCCCATCCACGAACGCGCCGCGACCATCTGGGCCTTGCGCGACGGCCGGTGGCGCGCGGTCTTCCACCAAAGCACGCCCGTGCGCGACACCGGCCCTTGAGCGCGCCGGCGCGCGGGCGAAGACTGCTCTAGAAAGGGCGGGCGGGATCGAGTGATCCCGCCCGCCCTTTCTACCGACCGCCGCCGCCGCGCGCTCAAGACCAGACGCCCGGAATCCGCGTCGCACACTTCGGGCAGTTGCCTTCGGGCGTGACGCGCGCCTGTCGGATGATGTAGCCGTAGCGTTCGACCAGCAGCTCGTCGCAGTTGTGACAGTAGGTGTTCTCCCAGCGGCCGACCCTGCCGGGCTGGTTGCCCGCGTAGACGTAGCGCAGGCCCGCGGCGCGCCCCGTCTCGCAGGCGCGCACCAACTGCTCGGCCGTCGTGTTGGCGTTCTCCGTCATCCGGTAGTCCTGATGGTAGGCCGTCACGTGCCACGGGATGTCGGGCGAGACGGAGGCGATGAAGTCGGCCGCGCGCCGCAACTCGTCAGCCGAGTCGTTGAAGCCCGGAACTACCAGCGTCACGATCTCCGACCAGAAGCCGCGCTCGTGAACCATGCGGACGGTGTCCAAGATGTTGCCGACCACGCCGCCCAGCTGCCGGTAGTTTTTGTCCGACATCGATTTGAGATCGATCTTGTAGCAGTCGGTCAGCGGGCGCAGGTAGTCCAAGACTTGCGGCGTCGCGTTGCCGTTCGAGATGAAGGCGGTCTTGAACCCCGCGGGCTTCGCCAGCCGGAAGACCTCGGCCGCCCACTCGGCCGTGATCAGCGGCTCGTTGTAGCTCGACCCGACCATCGACGCGCCGTAAGCCTTCGCCATCGCCACGAGCCTCTCTGCCGTCACCATTCGCGGCGCGGTGCCGGCCGCGTCGTCGCGCAGGGCTTGGCTCGTCAGCCAGTTCTGGCAGTAGCCGCAGTGGAGGTCGCAGCCGAGCATCCCGAAGGTCAGAGTGTCGGAGCCGGGCAGGACGTGGAAGAAGGGCTTCTTCTCGGTCGGGTCGCAGGCGAGGGCGGCGACGTAGTTGACGGGAACCAGCAGGCGGCCCTGCTCGTTGAAGCGCACCTTGCAGATGCCGCGGCGGCCCTCGCCGATCAGGCAGCGGTGGCCGCAGGCGTAGCAGCGCAGCGCCCGGCCGTCTAAGTGTTCGGTCAGCTCCGGCGCGGCCTCGGCCGTCATCTCGTCGAGGACGGCGGCCAGCGAGGCGGACTTGTTGCCGAGTGGCATTTGCGTAAAACCTCTCTCTAAAACTGCTCGCGGTGGCGGACTGCGAAGCCGCCTGTTTATACTTTCGCCGGAAGAATTCCGCAGCCTGCTTCGGCGGATTCCGAATCGTCTGTTTGCTCCATTTAGATGAGCGGCGCGGCCGGTTAACTGTCTCTCCCTATGTTGATGAAATGATCGTCGAAGAGATCGTCGTCACGGCTTTCCAACAGATTTCGCGCGTCTTGGGTTGCGAGGAGACGCGGCGCGCGGTGTGCGTCGATCCGGGCGACGACGCCGAAAGGATCGTCGCGGCGCTCGACAAGCACGGGCTGACTTTGCAGGCCGTCGCGCTGACGCACGCGCACATGGATCACGTCGGGGGCGTGGCCGCGCTCAAGCGGCTGCGCCCGGCGGCCGAGATCATTCTGCACGAGGCGGACGAGCCTTTGTATTACGGCCTGCCCGGCCAGCCCGCGTGGCTCGGCATCCCGCGCGCCCGCTGGGCGGCGCTCGGCTTCGAGTACGACGCGCCGCCGCCGGTCGAGCGCCGCTGGCAGGACGGCGAGACTTACGCGGTCGGCAAACTCTCCTTCCGCGTGCTCCACTGTCCGGGGCACACGCCGGGCCACGTCGTGCTGTTCGAGCCGGCCGCGCGCGCCGCCTTCGTCGGCGACTGCCTGTTCGCTGGTTCAATCGGGAGGACTGATCTTCCGGGCGGGTCTTACGAACAACTGATGGACTCGCTCTCGAACAAAATCATCACGCTCGGCGACGACGTTGCCGTCCACTCCGGCCACGGCCCCTCGACGACCATCGGCCGCGAGCGCCGCACCAACCCCTTCCTCACGGGCCGCAACGCGGCGGGGCGGTTCATTTGAAGCTGTTAGCGATTAACTGTTAGCCGTTAGCCGGAAGAGATCGGCCAACAGCTTTCGCGGTGGCCTTTGGTTCTTGTTTTGCTAACAGCTAACAGCTAACAGCTAATCGCTACCCCATCACTTTTTATCCAACTCGCTGGCCTTGAGCTGATCCCACTTCTGGCGGATCTCGCCGGTGAGGTCGCCGGGGAGGGCATCGACGGGCACGTCGTTCTCGGCGCAGAACTTGCGCCAGAGCAGGAAGCGCGAGTCGAACTGCCCCGTGTGATCGGAAATCCTGTTGGTGATTTTGGGCTTCTCGTCCTTCTTCTCGGCCACGACGCTTCCCCCTTTAAGTTGTCCCGCCCGGAAATTTTTCCGGGCGGCATTTTAGCAATTTTTAGCGCGCCTGTGGATGCGCGCGCGATGGAAAAAGTCTCACCGCGGGGGCACGGAGTTCACAAAGAGCGCACGGGGAGTTTTGAACCGCAAGAAAAGAGTCGGGGCGGAAGTTTAGCTCCCGCCCCGACTCTTAAAAATGTTGGGCCTGAAAGTTACTTGGCCTTGCCGCCCTTCGGGGCGTAGCTCTTGATCGTCGGGTGCAGGCCCGAGCCGTAGCGCGTGCCGATGGTGCGGACGTAGTTCTGCGTCTCGCGGTAGGGCGGGATGCGGTTGCCATACTTCATCACCGCGCCCTCGCCGGCGTTGTAGCCCGCGAGCGCGAGATCGACGCGACCGTTGAAGAGGCGCAGCAGGTCGCGCAGGTAGCGCGTGCCGGCCTGAACGTTCTGCGCCGGATCGTAGGGGTTCGTCACGCCGTAGCGCGCGGCCGTGCCGGGCATCAGCTGCATCAACCCCTGCGCGCCCGCGTGGCTCGTCGCCGTCGCGCTGAAGCGCGACTCCTGATGCATCACGCAATAGACGAGGTAAGGATCGACGCCGTACTGGTTGCCGTAGTGGCGGATTAACTGATCGAGACCCTTGTGGCCCGTCGTCCACGCGCGCGCGACGGGCGCGCCCGTGGCGACTTCGAGCGCGCCGCCTGCGGCCGGCTGCGCGGGCGCTTTCAGCGCGGCCTCGATCACCGTCTCGGCCGACGCGAGCTGCTTGGCCGAATCCGCGAACCTCGTGCGGGCGTCGGCGAGCACGGTCTCGTTGGCGTCCAGCTCGCGGCGCGAGACGAGGCCCTCGGCGTAGAGCTGCTTGAGCTGCGCGTGCTGATCTTCGAGCCGCTTGAGGCTCTTCTCCTGCGTCGCGGCCAGCGCCTTCAGGCTGTCGCGGTACTCCTCGCTCGCCTTGATGAAGTCCTTGCGGAACTGCGCCGGGTCGCTCGCGGCTTCCTGCGTTTGGGCCGCCTGCTCGACCTTGGCGGGCGCGGCCACCCGCTGCTTCTTCTGCGCGACGGCGGCGGAGGCGGCCGACAAGACGACGAGGGAGACGATGAGTGCTTTATTCAACATTCGATAATTACTGCTTAATTGAACTGACTTGTTGATTGACCGTCCGGGGCGAGAAACTTCGCAGGCCCGAAATGAATACGCCGGCGTGGAAGCGCAAAGTTCCGGCGAAAGTTGACGGCCCCTACTCGCCGCCCCACGCCGCGCGCGTCCGCCGCGGATTCAACTACGCGGAGACGGCCGCGGGGCCGCGCGAGTTACCGAAATTTTCGTGGTAGGTTGAAAGGCTGAAAAGCGTCCGCATGTGTTAATTCAGATGCGGCCGGGGCGCGAAAATATGCCCCGGCGCGGGGCGGCGGGGGGAGGCGAAAAAAGTCGATTTTCCGGCCAAAAAGCCTCTGTTTTGCCGCCGGACTGGCGGCCGAAAAAGTCGAATTTTGCGGCCCGGTTCGCGGTCGAAAAAGGCCGGGTTTAAGAGTCGTTTTTTCGGGCGGAAAGCGCGCGCCGCGCGTCTTTCAGGAGGCCGGGCCTTTGAGGTACATCTCGCCGGACGGGGCGAGGCCGCCGCCAGCCGGCTCAAGCGTGACGGCGAACAGGGCGGCGCGCCGGCCTTCGGGCGGGATCGTCCCGCGCAACTGGCCGCGCCCCGAAGCGTCGGTCGTGAAGACGGAGCCGGGGAGGGGCCGTCCGTCGGCGATGTACCAGAGTTGGTAAGCCTTGCCGGCGGGCGGCGGCGGGAGTTTGGCGGCGATGAGGATGGCCTCGCCCGTCGTCTCGTTGAAGGTGAGGCGCGCGCGCGCGTCCGACGCGACTTCCGTCCCGGTCAACACCGTGACCTGCGAATCGGGGGCGGAGAGCATCTCGGCCTCGCCGCGGACGCGTGCCATCTCCACCGTCGTCTCGCCGAGCTGCGAACGCGCCTGTTCGAGCTGCGCCGAGAGGCGCGCAACGTCGGCTTGCAACTGGTTGTTGCGCTGCCAGAGCACGGCGAGCCAGATCGAGAGCGCGGCGATGGCGAGCGACGCGGCGAGGTAGCCGAACATCAGCGCGGGCCGGCTTCGGCGGCGCGCGGGACGTTCCTCGCGCCGCCCGGCGTCGAACGAGACGACGTTCGACGCCGTCGTCTCCGCGGCCGGCGTCGCCTCCACGGTTCTCGCCGCCTCTTCGTCCGACGCGGCCCGCACG
>DATCVD010000675.1:0-2929 GCA_036567125.1 Pyrinomonadaceae bacterium
CGCGTTGCCCGACCACGCCGCGCCCGACCACGAATAGACCTGCCCCTCCTCGACCGCGAGCGAGACGGCGACGCCGCCCTTGCACGCCGCCCCGTCGGCGAGCGCCGCCTGCGGCTCGCCGAAAGACACCTTCAGGTGGCCGCGCCGGTGGTAGAGCGTGCGCACGGCCGTCGCGGCGAAGCCCGCGAGTGATTCCTGCGAGTAGTCCGTGCCGAGCATCTGCCGCGCCGTGTCCCGCAACTCCGGCTCGACCTCGGCCGACGCGCCCGCGAAGCTCACGGAGCAGACCGGCAGGCTCGCGCCCCTCACGCTGAAGATGTGCTTCGCCTCGCCGCCCCCCATGCTCGCCTGCGGCAGGTACTCGACCTCGCCCGCGATCTTGCGCTCGGAGAGGAGGCGTTCGAGCGCGCGCGTGATGCCGGCGACCGCCGAGTTCGATTCGGACGCGCGCCCGTCGAACTCCGGCAACTCACGCCTGACGGCCGCGACCAGTTCGTCGCGCGTGAACCAGACGAAGTTGTCGAAGACGACGGGGATGTTGCCCTCGCGCTTCGCCTCGGCCACCTCGAACGTGACGGACGCCTGAGCGTTCGCCTCGCGCAGGTGGTAGCCGACCTGCGCGATCAGCCCGCTCGCGATCAAGCGCTCGCACGCCGCGTCGAGCGCCGCCACGTCAACCTCCTGCCCCACCGTCAGCCCCGCGACCTTCGCAACCTCCTCCTCCTTCAGCCGCTGCAACCCGACCCAAGTGACCTTAGCCAGCCGCATCTTCACCGGCGGCGGCTGCGCGCGGACTAAGGCCGCGCACGAGAGCAGCGCGACGACCGAGAAAAATTTGAGCGAGGTTTTCATCCGAAGAGATTGTAACTCCGGCCCGTGTCAGTTCCGCAGCGACTGGATCGGCGCGGGGATGCGGCCGCCGCGGCGGATAAATTGGTCGCAGCGGAAGCGGTTGACGGGCATGACGGGCGCGGTGCCGAGCAGGCCGCCGAACTCGACCATATCGCCCACGTCCTTGCCCGGCACGGGGATGATCCGCACGGCCGTCGTCTTGTTGTTCATCACCCCGATTGCCATCTCGTCGGCGATGATCGCGGCGATAGTCTCGGCCGGGGTCGAGCCGGGCACGGCGACCATGTCGAGGCCGACCGAGCAGACGCTCGTCCACGCCTCCAGCTTTTCCAGCGTCAGCGCGCCGACGCGCGCCGCCTCGATCATGCCGCCGTCCTCGGAGACGGGGATGAACGCGCCGCTCATCCCGCCGACCGCCGACGAGGCCATCGCGCCGCCCTTCTTGACCGCGTCGGTCAACAGCGCGAGCGCGGCCGTCGTGCCCGGCGCGCCCGCGCGCTCGAAGCCCATGCCCTCGATGATCTCGGCGACCGAGTCGCCCTCGGCCGGGGTGGGCGCGAGCGAGAGATCGATGATGCCGAAGCGCAGGCCCAGCCGGCGCGCGGCCTCGCGGCCGACGAGTTCGCCCGCGCGCGAGAGCTTGAAGGAGAGCTTTTTGATCAGCTCGGCCAACTCGTCGAGCGGCAAATCTTCCGGCGCGTGGCGCACCGCGTGGTTGACGACGCCGGGGCCGGAGACGCCGACGTTGATGACCGCCTCGGGTTCGCCCGCGCCGTGGAACGCGCCGGCCATGAACGGGTTGTCCTCGACCGCGTTGGCGAAGCAGACGAACTTCGCGCACGCGAGTCCCCCGCTCTCGCGCGTGCGCTCGGCCATCTCCTTGACGAGATGGCCTACGAGGCGCACGGCGTCCATGTTGATGCCGGCGCGCGTCGTGGCGACGTTGACCGACGAGCAGAGCCGCACGGTCGAGGCCAACGCTTCGGGGATCGAGTCGAGGAAGATTTTGCCGGCGTCAGTCCAGCCCTTGTGGACGAGCGCCGAGTAGCCGCCGATGAAGTCGACGCCGACCGCGCCCGCCCCGTCGTCAATCGCGCGCGCGAGTTTCAGGCAGTCGGACGTGGAGCGCGCCGCGCCCGCGACGAGGGAGGCCGGCGTGATCGAGATTCGCTTGTTGGCGACGCGGATGCCCATCTCGTCGCCGACGGCGTCGACGGTCTCGACCAAGCGCGCGGCCGTCCGCTCGATCTTCTCGCGGACGCGCTCGGCCGTGCGCTCGATAGACTCGTCCGCGCAGTCGTGCAGGCTGAGGCCGAGCGTGACCGTGCGCACGTCCAAGTGCTCCATCTCGGTCATCCGCACGGTCTGTAGGATTTCGGCCTGTGTGTATTCCATCGGGTGAGACGGCGGGCGGGCTATTCGGCGGCGGCGCAGTTGATGCCCAGACCGTCGGCGCGTTGCTTGATCTTGCGCGCGGCCTTGTCGGCGAGCGACACGAGTTCGCGCTCGTCCTTCTTATTGTGAAAGCGGCCGAGGAACCAGAAGCGGCTGACGTAAAACTTGAAAACCTCTAAGCCCTTCGCCGCCTCACAAAATTCCCCTTCGCGCATCGCGACGGCAAGTTTCTCGATGTGTCTCGACAGCACGGCGCGATCCTCCCCGGCCGTCACGCCGGCCAAGTTGACCTCCTTGACTTTCTTCCCCAGCGCGGCCAGCGGCGACTTCCCCTGCTCCTTCCCCTGCTCCTTCCCCTGCTTCTGCTCCCGCTCCGTCTCCGCGCGCGCGCCCGTTGCCGAAACATTCTGCGCGCAGCAGCAGCCCGCGACGGCGGCGGCGAGCGCTAAGGCCGTCAAAATTTTCCTCATGGCGAACACCTCACACGCCCTTCAGCCAAGCGTGAAGCTCAGCAGCCACAGCAATAGGAAGAGCAGAAAGAGGACGGCGGCGATGACGAGGTAACGCACGCCGGGATCGTCCGCCGCCTCGTCGATGACGACCGACGACGCCTCGCGCAGCCGCTCGACGCGCGGCTTCAAACTCTCGCCCACGCTCGCGCCGAGGCCGGCGGCGCGCCCGC
>DATCVD010000676.1:0-9964 GCA_036567125.1 Pyrinomonadaceae bacterium
CTGAGGCGCGCGGCCTTCTCCTCCTGCATCCGGTCAATCGTCCGCACGACGAGGAAGGCGAGCCCGGCCGCGACGACGGTGAGCGCGTCGCTGGCGATGCCGAGCGCGGCCGCGGACGACACCTGATCGGGCGTCTGCGCGTCGCCGACGAGCCGGCCGTGGACGTTACCCACGACGTTGGAGAGGAGCCAGAAGGCCCACCACACGCCGACCAGCGTCGCGGCGCGCGCGCCGGCCCCGGCGTCGGCGTAGCCCGCCGAGAGATCGACGCCGGGGTCGCTCTTGACCCAAGTTTCCTTGACGATCTGGTACGGGCGGACGAGGTTGAGGAAGGGGATGAACCAACTGCCGGCGGCCCAGCCGGGCGAGTGCTCGGTCTGCACCCCGAAGGCGGGCACGTTCTTGTAGGCGCGGTGCAGCCACACGATGAACAGCACGATGGTGGCGAGGTAAACGAAGAGTTGCGCGAGCGCGACGAAGCCCAGCATCAGCTCGGCCGCGTTGATCTCCTCTTCGCCGACGCTGACGCTGGAGGCCGAGGAGGTGGCCGCGTAGACGTTGACGAGCAGAGAGACCGCGGCGACCGCGGCGTTGGCCAACAGCAGCGCCTGCGCGAACAGCGCGCGCGTGTGCGCGGAGGAGAACCGGGCTTGGGGGTGGTACGGCGGCGGCTGATGGGGTTGGCTGGGGGTGTCTGGCACGGGTCGCTCCTGTAGGCTTCAGTCGGTCGCGGGCTGCGGCGCGGGCCGGGTCGTCAGCTCGCGCCACGAGATCGGCCGCGTGCCGTCGTCGAGCCTGACCATCGAGATGCAGCCGGGCGAGGGGCACACGAGGGAGCAGAGATTGCAGCCGACGCACTCGTGCTCGTCGACGACCGGGTAGCGCAGGCCGTTGAGTTCGGTGAAGGGGATGCACTGGTGCGCGCCGTCCTCGCAGGCGACGTGGCAGAGGTTGCAGCGGATGCACAGGGAGTGGTCGATGCGCGCGACCGTCTTGTAGTTGAGATCGAGGTCGCCCCAGTCGGTCATGCGCGGGACGCTCTTGCCGATGATGTCGTTGACGCTCAGGAAATTTTTCTCGTCCAAGTAGTTCGACAGCCCGTCGATCATGTCCTCGACGATGCGGTAGCCGTAGTGCATGACGGCGGTGCAGACCTGCACGGTCGAAGCGCCGAGCAGCAGGAATTCGGCCGCGTCGCGCCAAGTGGAGATGCCGCCGATGCCGCTGATCGGGACGCCGACTTCCGGGTCGCGCGCCAGCTCCGAGACCATGTTCAGGGCGATGGGCTTGACGGCCGGGCCGCAGTAGCCGCCGTGCGCGGCGTAGCCGCCGACGTTCGGGTGCGGGATCATCGTGTCGAGATCGACGCCCATCACCGAGTTGATCGTGTTGATGAGCGAGAGCGCGTCCGCGCCGCCCTTCACGGCCGCGCGGCCCGGCGGGTTGATCGCCGTCACGTTCGGCGTGAGCTTGACGATGACCGGGAGCTTCGTCGCCTCCTTCACCCACCCCGTCACCATCGAGGTGTATTCGGGAACCTGCCCCATCGCCGAACCCATCCCGCGCTCCGACATGCCGTGCGGGCAGCCGAAGTTCAGCTCCACGCCGTCCGCGCCCGTGTCCTCGACCCGCTTCGCTATCTCGTGCCACGCCTCGCGCCTTGACTCGACCATCAGCGAGACGACGAGCGCGTGCTTCGGGTACTTGCGCTTGCACTCGGCGATCTCGCGCAGGTTCACTTCGAGCGGCCGGTCGGTGATCAGCTCGATGTTGTTCAGGCCGATCATCCGCTGCGGCCCCTGATCGATGGAGGCGAGGCGCGAGCAGACGTTACGGATCGGCTCGCCCAGCGTCTTCCAGACCGCGCCGCCCCAGCCCGCGTCGAACGCGCGCTCGACCATCGACCCCATGTTCGTCGGCGGCGCGCTCGCCAGCCAGAACGGGTTCGGCGATTTGATGCCGACGAAATCAACGCTCAGGTCTGCCATCGTTCGACCCCCTCAAGGACGCGACCGTCAGGCCGCGTGAATCTGCCCCGTGCTCTCGTGCAGCGTGACGCGCGTGCCCGCGAACTCGACGCGCTCGCCCGCGAGCTTGGCGTGGATGCCCCGCGCCGCGAGCTTGCCCATCTGCGCCGCGTCCACGGCCTCGCGCCCGCCGTTGACGCAGTCGCCGCCCGCGAAGATTTTCGGGTTCGAGGTCTGCATCGTTTCGGGATCGACGGCGACGCGGCCCGCCTCGTCCGTTTTGACGCCCGCGGTCTTCGTCAGCCACTCGCCGCGCTTGTCCTGCCCCGTCGCCTTGATGACGACGTCGACCGGGATTTCAAACTCCGAGCCCGCGACGACTCGCGCCGTGCGTTTGCCATCCGTATCGACCAACTCCGTCCGCACGCAGCGCAGCGCGCCGACGCGGCCGCCGCCGTTCGGGAGCACCGCGACGGGGGCGGTCTGCCACCAGAACTCGACCGCGTCCCGCTTCGCCAGCTCGAACTCGTACTCGTAGGCCGGCATCTCGTTCGCGGTGCGCCGGTAGATCATCAGCACGCGCTCCGCGCCGAGGCGGCGGGCCTGCGTGACGGCGTCGACCGCGGTGTTGCCCGCGCCGACGACCGCGACCGTGCGGCCGACCGGGACTGACGCCCAGTCGCGCGACTTGATCCGCTCGATGAAGTCGAGCGCGTCGTAGACGCCTTCCAAGTCTTCGCCCGGAATCCCGAGGCCGCGCGTCGCGCCGAGGCCGACGCCGACGAAGACCGCGTCGTGCCGCGCGGTCAACTCGTCGAACGAAACGTCGCGGCCGATCTCAGTGTTCGTCTTGATCTCGACGCCGAGGCGCGCCACCTGCGCCACCTCCTCCTGCGAGACGCGCTGCGTCATCTTGTACTCGGCCATGCCGTAGGTGTCCAAGCCCCCGGCGAGGGCCTTGCGCTCGTACACCGTGACCGCGTAGCCGAGGCGGGCGAGGTAGGCGGCGCACGACAGGCCCGCCGGCCCGGAGCCGACGACGCCGACCGACTTGCCGTTCGGCGCGCCGGCTTTGAGCACGTCGCGGCCGCGGCCGAGGGCGTGATCGGTCGCGTAGCGTTGCAGCCGCCCGATCTCGATGGGCTTCTGCATCAGGGTCTTCTCCACGCACGCGCCCTCGCACAGCACCTCGACGGGGCAGACGCGCGCGCACGTCGCGCCGATGGGGTTGGCGTCGAAGATGACGCGGGCCGACCCCACGAGGTTGCCGGTGGCGATCTTCTTGATGAAGGCCGGCACGTCGATGTGCGTCGGGCAGGCGACGGCGCAGGGCGCGTCGTAGCAGTAGAGGCAGCGGTTGGCCTCGAACTGCGCCTCGGCCTCGGTGAGCGCGGGCGCGATCTCGCGGAAGTTGCGCTCGATCTGCGCGGGCGGGATGAGCGTGGTCGGTCGTGTTGACATAAGCAGCGAAGTTGCCGGGAGAGAGTTGACGGGTGATGCGGACTACAGCTCGGCGTCGGCCTCGATCTCGATGAGCATTCTCGGATCGATCAGGCGCGAGACCTCGACCATCGTCGTCGCGGGCATGACCTCGCGGAAAAACTCGCCGTGCGCGCGGCCGTACTCCTCCCAGCGCGAGATGTCCGTGACGAACATGCGCGTGCGGACGACGTGCTCAAGGCCCGCGCCGAGTCTTTGGAGCGCGGCCTCGATGTTCCTGATCGTCTGCACGGCCTGCGCGTAAGCGTCGCCGTGGCCTACGACCTCGCCCGCTTCGTCCGTCGCGGTCGTGCCCGTCACGTAGACGCGGTCGCCGACGCGCACCGCGCGCGAGTAGCCGACGATAGACTCCCACTTGCGGCCGGTCGAGATGCGCTGACGCTCTTTCATCGTCTCAGTCGGCGACGAGTGAGCCGTAGGTGTCGGGCCGGCGGTCGCGGAAGAACTGCCACGTGTTGCGCACCTCGCGGATCATGTCGAGGTCTAAGTCCGCGACGACGAGGGCGTCCTTGTCGCGCGGCGCTTCGGCGACGATCCGGCCGCGCGGGTCGCAGAAGTAGCTCTGGCCGTAGAACTCGCCGATGTCCCACGGCTGCTCGTGGCCGACGCGGTTGATCGCGCCGATGAAGTAGCCGTTGGCGACGGCGTGCGCGGGCTGTTCGAGTTTCCACAGGTACTCGGAGAGGCCCGCGACCGTGGCCGAGGGGTTGAAGACGATCTCCGCGCCGTTAAGGCCGAGCGCGCGCGCGCCTTCGGGGAAGTGGCGGTCGTAGCAGATGTAGACGCCGACCTGCGCGTAGGCCGTCTGGAAGGTCGGGTAGCCGAGGTTGCCGGGGCGGAAGTAGAACTTCTCCCAGAAGCCGGGGTTGACGTGCGGGATGTGGTTCTTGCGGTACTTGCCCAAGTACCTGCCGTCGGCGTCGATGACGGCGGCCGTGTTGTAGTAGACGCCGACGATCTCCTCCTCGTAGATCGGCACGATGATGACCATGCCGTGCCGCTTCGCCACGTCCTGAAGGAGTCGGACGGTCGGGCCGTCCGGGATGCGCTCGACGGCCTCGTACCAGCGCACCTGCTGCTCGGCGCAGAAGTAGGGCGTGGTGAAGACCTCCTGCATGCACAGGATTTGGACGCCCTGACGCGCGGCGTCTTCGATCAGGGCGAGGTGCTTCTCGATGTTGGCGCGCTTGATCTCCTCGATGGGCGCGTCGGTCGGGCCGGCGTGCGTCGCCTGAATGAGACCGCATTTAACTGTGCGTGGCATGTAATCCTCCGTGCTGACTCCGTTAATGATTCTTCAGCCCGAACCCTCGCCGGGCTTGACGACCTTCTCCCACGTCGCGGTGATCTCGGACATCTTCTGCGCGTCGGCGACGTACTGCTCGAAGTAGCCGCAGCGCGTGCAGATGTAGCAATCGACGGGGCTGGGCGCGACCATCCAGCGGCCCGTCGCGACGTAGACGCGCTGCGTCCCCTGATAGACGCCGTCCCACTTCCGGTAGACGGTCGGCGTCTTGCACTTCGGGCAGTAGCCGCTCCTCACGTCCGACACTCCTTCCGCCGCGACGGCGATGACGCCCGCCGCCCAATCCTAACCCGCCGACGGCTCATCGCGCAGGCTCCGGTGGCCGCTCATCAGGACGTAGTAGACGACGAAGCCGACGCCGAAGGTGACGAACCACGCGTAGGTGTAGAGCGCGTCGAAAAAAGTCGGGTCGGGCATCCGGCCCGCGAAGTTGGGCGTCGCCGCCGCGCGCAGGAAGCCGGGGACGACGGGCGCGATTGCCGCGAGCATGGCGATGATCGCGCGCCAGTTGTAGCCGTTCGAGTAAGAGTAGCGGCCGTTGGGGCGGAACAGCTCCGCGAGTTCGAGCCGCTGCCGGCGCAAGACCCAGTAGTCGCAGATCATCACGCCGCCGATGGCCCCCATCAGGCCCGAATAGCCGACGAGCCACGTGAAGATGTACGCGCCGGCCGAGGCCATCAGCTTCCACGGCATCATCAGGATGCCGATGACGGCCGTGATGAGGCCCCCGGTGACGTACGAGATGAGCCGCGGGTTCAGGTTCGAGAAGTCGTTCGACGGCGAGACGACGTTGGCGGCCATGTTGGTCGTCAGCTGCGCGGCGAAGATGACGGCCGTGGCGAAGAGTATCACGGCGACGCTGTCGAAGCGCCCCATCAGATCGACGGGGTTCGGGATCGCCTCGCCGTAGATGAGCACGGTCGCGCTCGTCGTGGCGACGCCGACGAAGGCGAAGGCCGTCATGGTGAGCGGCAGGCCGAGCGCCTGTCCGAGCATCTGCGAGCGCTGCGAGCGCGCGTAGCGCGTGAAGTCGGGGATGTTCAGGGAGAGCGTGGCCCAGTAGCCGACCGAGGCGGTGAGCGCGCCGGGGAAGATCGTCCAGAAGTTTTGGTGCTGCTTTTGCAGCGCGGCCGACTCCGAGAGCACGCGGCCCAAGCCCCCCGCGCGCCACGCGGCCCACGCGAGCAGCAGCGCCCCGCCGCCGAGCAGCAAAGGAGCCGACCACGATTCGAGGTACTTGATGCCCTCGATGCCCTTCACGATGATGACGACCTGTATGCCCCAGAACAGCAGGAACGCGATCCACGTGTGCGCGGCTACGTCGAGGAAGGTTGCGCCGCCGAACAGATTCGACCAACCCGACCACACGTGCGCGAAGAGGGCGTCGATGGCCGTCCCGCCGATCCACGTCTGGATGCCGAACCAGCCGCAGGCGACGACGGCGCGCGCGAGCGCCGGCACGTTCGCGCCCCGCGTCCCGAAGGAGGCGCGGCAGAGGACGGGGAACGAGACGCCGTACTTCGTGCCGGCGTGCGCGTTCAGGATCATCGGGACGAGGACGACCGTGTTGCCCAAGAGGATCGTCAGCATCGCCTGCCACCAGTTCATCCCCGCCTCGATGAAGCCGCCGGCCAGCGTGTAGGTCGTGATCACGACGCTCATCCCGATCCAGAGCGCCGCGATGTTCCACGTCGTCCACGTCCGCTCGCGGATCGTGGTCGGCGCGAGGTCGCGGTTCCAGAGCGGGCTGCCCGACACGTCCTCGCGCAACTCCACGAAGTCGCGCTGCGTGTCCGCCGTGTCGCGTCGTGCGGTTCCCGTTGCCATGAGTGTCAGACGTTGACGCACGTCCCGCGTTTTAAAAACTGGCCCGCGCCCGCGCGGCCCTTGAATTCGCCGCCCTCGACGACTATCTGGCCGCGCGAGAGCACCGTCTCGACCGCGCCGCGCAACGTGCGCCCCTCGTAGGCCGAGTAGTCCACGTTCATGTGGTGCGTCTTGGCCGAGATGGTCTGCTCCTTTTCGGGATCGAAGATGACGATGTCGGCGTCCGAGCCGACGGCGACGGTGCCCTTGCGCGGGAACAGGCCGAACATCTTCGCGGCGGCGGTCGAGGTCAGCTCGACGAAGCGGTTGAGCGAGACGCGGTTCCGCACGACGCCGCCGTCGTAGACGAGCGACATGCGGTGCTCGACGCCCGGCGCGCCGTTCGGGATTTTGGAAAAATCGTCGCGGCCCAACTCCTTCTGCTCCTTCATGCAGAACGGGCAGTGGTCGGTCGAGATCACTTGCAAATCGTCAGTCCGCAAGCCCTTCCACAGCTCGTCCTGATTCCAGCGCTCGCGCAAAGGCGGCGTCATCACGTACTTCGCGCCCTCGAAGCCCTCGCCGTAATCTTCGACCGACAGGAACAGGTACTGCGGGCAGGTCTCGGCGAATGCCGGCAGGCCCCGGTCGCGCGCCTCGCGCACCTGTTCGAGCGCGTCGGCGCAACTCAGGTGCACGATGTAGACGGGCGACTCGGCCATCTCGGCAATCGCGATCGCGCGGTGGACGCCCTCGGCCTCGGCGCGCGTCGGGCGCGTGAGCGCGTGGTACTTCGGCGCGGTGCGGCCCGCGGCGAGCGCGCGCTTGATGATCTCGTTGATGACCACGCCGTTCTCGGCGTGCATGCAGATCAGGCCGCCCCGCTCGCCCGCCGCCGACATCCCGCGGAAGATCGTCGCGTCGTCCACGAGGAAGACGCCGGGGTAGGCCATGAACATCTTGAAGGAGGTGACGCCCTCGTCCATGCAGCGGTGCAGCTCCGGGACGCGCTCGTCTTCGAGGTCGGTCACGATCAGGTGGAAGCCGTAATCGACCGCGCACTTGCCCTCGGCCTTCGCGTGCCAAGTGTCGAGACCTTCGCGCAGCGCCTGCCCCTTGTACTGCACGGCGAAGTCGATGATCGTCGTCGTCCCCCCGTGCGCGGCCGCGATCGTCCCGGTGCGGAAGTCGTCGGACGACTGCGTCCCGCCGAACGGCAGCTCCATGTGCGTGTGCGGGTCGATGCCGCCCGGGATGACGAGCTTGCCCGCCGCGTCGATCACGCGATCCGCCTCCACGTCCAGCCGCGCGCCGATGGTCGAGACACGCTCGCCCTCGATCAGCACGTCGGCCCGGTAATCATCGACGGCGGTGACGACGCGGCCGTTACGAATGAGAGTTTTCATGGCCCGGAATCCGACCTCCGTCGGGTGGCGGTGTGCGCGACGGTCGAACCTCGCCCCGCGCCCCGCGTCTCAGGCGTTGCCGTAGAGCCGGAACGCCTCTTTGTGATCGAGTCGGCGCGCGCGGGGCGTGCCGTCGCCGAGCTTCTGCGCGCCGATCGGTGCGCCGCCGAGCACCTTTTCGACGAACGCCCTTCTCGAAAACTGTTCCATGGCTTAAAGCGGCCCCCCGGCGGCGGCCGAAAAAATCAGACCGTGGCGAACCCCGCGTCCAGCGCCTCGATCAACTCGTCAACGTGCCCGCGCGTCGAGTTGAGCATCATGCCGGTGCGGATGACGTTGCCGTAGAGGCCGCCTTTGCCGATGAGGACGCCGCGGCGGCGGGTCTCCTCGAAGACGCGCAGGACGGCCTGCGGGTGCGGCTCTTTGGTGTCGCGGTCTTTAACCAGCTCAAGACCCTGCATCAGGCCGAGGCCGCGCACGTCGCCGATGATCGGGTATTTATCCTTGAGTTCGTCGAGGCGCTGGCGGAGGTACGCGCCGACCTCGGCGGCGTTGCGGCGCAAATCGTCCTCCTCGATGACGCGGATGACGGCGAGCGTGGTGGCGCAGGCGACGGGGTTGCCGCCGAAGGTCGAGAAGGTGAGGCCGGGGTACTTGTCGGCGACCTCCTCGGTGGCGATGGTCATGCCGACGGGGAAGCCGTTGGCCGCGCCCTTCGCGGAGGTGATGATGTCGGGTTCGACGCCCCAGTGCTCGATGCCCCACCAGTGTGTGCCGGTGCGGCCCCAAGCGGTCTGCACCTCGTCGGCGATGAACAGGCCGCCGTGGTCGCGGGCGATCTCGGCGGCGCGCTCGAAGTAGCCGGGGGGCGGGACGATGAAGCCGCCGACGCCGAGGATCGGCTCGGCCATGAAGGCGGCGATCTCGCCGGTCGTGGTCGTCTCGATCACCTCCTTGAGGTCTTCGGCGCAGGCCAGCCCGCAGTCGGGGTAGGAGAGCTTGAGCGGGCAGCGGTAGCAGTAGGGCGCGCGCGCGTGGACGATGCCGGCGACTTGGGCGGGGAGCGGCCGCCACGTCGCGTGGCCGACGGCCGTGAGCGCCGTCGCGGAGCGGCCCGAATAGCTGTGGCGCAGGACGACGATCTCGTGGCGGCCCGTGAAAGTCTTGGCGGCGTGGATGGCGGTGTCGTCGGCCTCCGTCCCGCTGTTGGTGAAGAAGGACTTCTTCAGCCGCGACGGCGTGATCTGGTGGAGCTTCTCGGCGAGGTCACTCTGCGGCTTGTTGCAGTAGAGCGTCGAGGTGTGCTGGATGGTCTGGGCCTGAGAGATGAGCGCGTCGTTGACCCGCGGGTTGCAGTGGCCGACGCTGACGGTTAAGACGCCGCCGAAGCAGTCGAGGTAGCGGTTGCCCTGATCGTCCCAGACGTGGAAGCCCTCGCCGCGCACCAGCGCGATGGGTTCCTGATAGTAGTTCGCCACCGCCGGGAAGACGAACTCCTTGTGCTTGCGGACGGTCTCGGACTGCGCGACCTGCGGCTCGGCTGTGCTCATCTTTCTCGTTCTCCGTTCTGTCGGGCTGCGTGCGGGCGGCTGATGGCGCGCGGCTCACTTGACCTCGAAGCTGACGCGCTGGCGGCTGTCGGTCTTGGCGATGCGATCCTGAATGTGGACGAGCAGCTCGTAGCGGCCGGCCGGCAGCCTGTCCAGAGAAATCTCGGCCGCGTAGGGCAGGCGCTCCGGGTCTTTGCCCTCGACGGAAATCCGGCTCGGCAGGCTCGTCACGACCAACTCGCCGCCGCGCAGGATTTGCGTCTGCACGGTCACGTCGGGCGGCAGCGTCCCCGCCTTGCCGCGCGAGGCGTTATAGACGAACGTGATGTAGCGCAGGTGCGAGTTGCGCTCGACGCGCCGGTCGACGGTGAAGCGCGCGTTCGCCACGACGGCGTTCGCCGCGCCGCCCGCCGCCCCGGCCTGAAGGTC
>DATCVD010000677.1:0-2211 GCA_036567125.1 Pyrinomonadaceae bacterium
GGAACGTCGCGCGGTAGCGGCGCGAGCCGACGGCCGCGTTCGTGATGCGCTCGACGCCCGGCCCGTCGAGACTCAGGAACACGTCGATCCGCCCGGCCCACTCGCCCGCCGTCAGCAGGTGGCGCGCGCCGCGCAAGTCGCCCTCGCCCTCCTCGCCCACCGTCCCGACGAAGAGCAGCGACCCCTCGGTCTCGATCCCGCACTCGGCGAACGCGCGGGCGAGCGCGGCGAGCGCCGTCAGCCCCGCGCCGTCGTCGGCGATCCCGGGCGCGAGCATCCGCGGCCCCTCGC
This sequence comes from Pyrinomonadaceae bacterium, assembly GCA_036567125.1. Classification (GTDB taxonomy): domain Bacteria; phylum Acidobacteriota; class Blastocatellia; order Pyrinomonadales; family Pyrinomonadaceae; genus JAIVGV01. The sequence goes on from DATCVD010000677.1 coordinate 292, forward strand.
GGCGGACGGTGAAGTCAGTCCCGGCGGGGAAGACCGTGTCGAGGTGCGCGCTCAACACCACGAGCGGCCGCAAGTTTCGCCCGCGCCGCAGCGCGACGCAGTTGCCCTCGGCGTCGAGCCGCGCGTCCGCGAGGGCGCAGCGTTTGAGCAGCGACGCGAAATACTCGGCCCGCACGCGCTCCCCGAACGGCGGCGCGGGGATCGCGCACACCTCGGCGTGCTCGCGCGTGATCTCCTCGGCCCGCTCCTCGAAGAACCGGAAGGCGCGCGCCACGCGGCGGTCGGCCGCGATTTCGCTGACGACCTGTCCGGCTGAGACCGCGGCGGTGGCTGTCATGTGAACGTGTTTAAAGACTTCGCAAGCGGCCCGGCAGTTGTCTCAAATCAGCTGCATCACTTCGTCCTCGCCGAGGACGCCGCGGGCGCTCTTGGCGCGCTCGAAGATGCGCGTGACGCGCTCGTCCGTCGCTTCCAGCCCGCGCGATTCGAGCCAGTAGATGACGTTCGACTTGCCGCTCATCGGGCCGACCTCGATCACCTGCTTCAGGCCGAACTGCCCGGCCGGGACGCCCGAGTAGATGAGGTCTGCGAGTTCGGTGTCGCCCTTGCGGAACGACTTGATGACGGCCGCCGCGTGGACGCCCGTGGCGGTGCGGAAGGCGTCGCGGCCGAAGACCGGGTAGTTGAGCGGGATCGTCCAGCCGCAACTGTCGGCCGCCACGTCGCAGTAGTCGCGGAGTTTCGACAGGTCGTTGTCGATCCAGCCCATCAGTTTCAGGTTGACGAGCAGTTGATCCATCGGCGTGTTGCCGACGCGCTCGCCGACGCCGAGCGCCGAGCCGTGAACCTGATCGGCCCCGCCCTCGATGGCCGCGATGGAGTTGATGACGCCCAAGCCCCGATCCTGATGGCCGTGCCAGTCGAGGCGGATCGGCTCGCCCTGCTCCTCGATGATTTTTTTGACGAAGCGGACGACCGCGCGCGCGCCGTCGGGCGTGGAGTGGCCGACCGTGTCGCAGACGCAGACGGCGCGCGCGCCCGCGCGGATCGCCGTCGTGTAGAGCGCGCGGATCGCCGCCGGGTCGGCGCGCGTCGTGTCCTCGGTGACGAACATGACGGGCAGCCCCTCGGAGACGGCGAAGCCGACGGCATCTTCCGTCAACTGCAAAAGCTGATCGAGCGTCCAGCCCTCGGCGTAGGAGCGGACGGGCGAGGAGCCGATGAAGGTGCAGGCTTCGATGGCGATGCCGGCGCGCTGCGAGATTTCGGCGATGGGCTTGATGTCGTTGCGGTGCGTGCGCGCGGCGCAGTTGGGCCGAATCCGCATCCGCTGTTCGGCGATTTCGCGCGCGAGCCGCTCGACCCCTTCGGCGTGCGTGCCGCCCGCGCCGGGCAGCCCGATGTCGGCCGTGTCGATGCCGAGATCGTCCATCAGGTGGAGCAGTTCGAGCTTCTTCTCCACCGGCGGCTCGCAGACCGATGGCGATTGCAGGCCGTCGCGCAAAGTCTCGTCGTCGAAGCCGATGTGGCGGTTAGGCTTGTCGGCCGTCGGCTCGACCGCGTTCCAATCGTAGATGAGATCGCTGGCTGGCACTTTCCGTAACCTCCGTTGTCGCGGGGAGACTTGGCGCTGCTTCTGGCGTGCTGTCGTTTTCTTGTCGTGGATTACAGCAAGCGGCGGGGGGCGAAGTCAAGCAAGGCCGCCGGCCGGGTCGGGGCCGGGGCGCGGCCGGCGGCGGCGTCTTTGACAGCGCCGCGCGAGTTGCTATAGTTTGCGCCGACGCGCGCGCAGGCCGTGTGAGGCGCGCGACTCGCCCGGCGAACCCGAACAGCTCCCGGCAGATGAAGACCCTGAGGATCGCCGTCGGCACCGCGCCGTGACCGGCTACCCGGCGGGGTCGGGGTCGCGCTGCTCGAGGT
>DATCVD010000678.1:0-2168 GCA_036567125.1 Pyrinomonadaceae bacterium
GGGCGCGCGCGGCGACTTGGCCGGCTCGGCCGAGAGCTACCGGCGGCAGATCGCGTCGCTGGTCGATCTGGAAAAACTTCGGGCCGCGCGCGCGCGCGTCGTCGTCGATCCGATGCACGGCACGGGCGGGCGCTGGGTTGAGAGTTTTCTGAGCGAGGGGGCGATTGAGGTCGAGACGATCCGCGCCGGGCGCGACGCGCTGTTCGGCGGCGTCGCGCCGGAGCCGATTGATCGCAACCTCGCGCCGCTGAAGTCACGCGTGAAGGAGGCGCGCGCGCTCGTCGGGCTGGCGACGGACGGCGACGCGGATCGCGTCGGCGCGGTCAACGAGCTGGGCGAGACGATGACGATGCACGAGGTCGTGCCGCTCCTGCTGCTGCACCTCGCGCGCCGCCGGCAACTGGCCGGCGGGGTGGTGCGCACCTTCTCGCAGTCGGTGCTGACGAAACGCATCGCCGAGGCGCACGGCCTGAAAGTTTACGAGACGCCCATCGGCTTCAAGTACGTCGCCGACCTGATGCTCAGCGAAGACATCCTGATCGGCGCGGAGGAGTCGGGCGGCATCGGCGTCCGCGGCCACCTCCCCGAAAGAGACGGCATCCTCAACTCCCTCCTCTTCCTCGAAGCGATCACGGCGGCGGGCCGGCCGCCCTCGGAGATGGTGCGCGAGATGCACCGCGAGTTCGGCGCGTTCCACTACGGCCGGCGCGACCTCAACGTGGACGTGGCGCGCGGGTCGGAGCTGGTAACGAAGCTCGCCGCCGCGCCGCCCGCGCGCTTCGCCGGCTTCGACGTGGCGGGCGTCGAAAGGGTGGACGGGACGAAGCTTCTGTTCGCCGACGAGTCGTGGCTCCTCTTCCGCCAGTCCGGCACGGAGCCAGTCCTCAGAATCTACGCGGAGGCGACTTCCGTACCGAAGCGCGAACGGCTTCTCGATGCGGGCGTCGCCTCCGCGCACTCCTGAAAGCGCGAATCTCCACTCATGCCGGAACTGCCCGAAGTCGAACTCGTCGCGCGCTCGCTCGAACGGCTCGTCGCGGGCCGCCGCGTCGTCTCCGCCAAACTGCTCCGCCCCGGCCTCGCGCCCGACACCCCGCCCGCGCGCTTCGCGCGACTGCTGCGCGGCCGCTCAATCGGGCGGGTCACGCGTCGCGGCAAGCACGTCATCTTCGAGTTGGACGCCGGGTTAGTCCTCGTCGCGCACCTGCGCATGACCGGGCGTTTCCTGCTGCTGCCCGCCCGCGCGCCGCTCCCCAAACACACGCACGCCGTCTTTCAACTCGACGACTCGCGGCGGCTCGCCTTCACCGATCAGCGCCACTTCGGGATGATGAAACTGCTGCGCGCCGAGGAGCTGGCGGCGGCGCGTGAGTTGCGCTCGCTCGCGCCCGAACCGTTCTCCGAAGACTTCAACCCCGACTACCTGCGCGCCGTCTTCTCGCGCACGCGCCGCACGCTCAAGGAGACGCTGCTCGATCAGACGAAGGTGACGGGCCTCGGCAACATTTACGCGGCCGAGGTGTTGTTCCTCGCGCGCGTCAACCCCTTCGTCCCGGCCGCGCGCCTGTCGCCCCGGCGGCTCCCGCGCCTGCACCGCGCGATCCTCGACGTGCTCACGGAGGCGATCAGTCACGGCTCGACCATGAACGTGAACCCGGAGGACTTCGAGTCGAGCTACTACGGCGGGCCGTACGAGGGGCGCTGGCGCGTCTACGCGCGCGAGGGCGAACCCTGCACGGCCTGTCGCGGGAGCGTCCGCCGCCTCGCACACGCCGGCCGCTCGACCTTCTACTGCCCGCGCTGCCAGCGGAGCTGACTCCCGTGCCGCCGCGCCGGCCGGGTCGTATGTCGCACCCCGCCTCCGCGCTCGCCAGTCCCAACAGCTTGCGGCCGCCGAAAGAGGCGCGGCGCGGGCGGCGGAATCTGTTAGAATGCGTGCATTCCCGCACGGGCGAGCCGGGGCGGCGCGGGGTTTCGATCCCCCCATTCATCCCGCAGGATTGACGCTCTCCCGTTTCATCTCTCCGACGGCAGGAGGAATTTCCCCGTGACCACCCGCTGCAAGTCCGTCCTCTGTCTCGCCATCCTGTTCGCTTGTTCACACGCTCAGGCGACGCAGCAGCCGCGCCGTGGCACCCGCGGACGCGCCGCGGGGCCGAACGCGCCGG
>DATCVD010000679.1:0-2524 GCA_036567125.1 Pyrinomonadaceae bacterium
CCCGACTCGCGGCCGGGCGGGACGGCCGCGCCGGCGAACTCCGGCCCCGTCGAGGTGGGCGACGACGAGGTGCTGACCGTGGACACGCAGCTCGTGCCCGTGCCCGTCACGGTGCGCGACCGCGCGGGCCGCCCCGTCCCGAACCTGCGGGCCGAGAACTTCGTCCTCTACGAGGACGGCCGCCCGCAGCGCATCACGAACTTCTCCACCTCCGACGCGCCCTTCGAGGTGGCGCTGCTCTTAGACACCAGCGGCTCGACGCGCGCCGACCTCGGCCTCATCCGCCGCGCCGCCAACCTCTTCATCGAACAGCTCCGCAAGGGCGACCGCGTCGCCGTCGTCTCCTTCCGCACGGTCGAGGACGGCGGCGAGAAGCGCGCCGAGGTCGAAGTCAACAGCCCCCTGACGGACGACCGCGACGACTTGGAAGAAGCCATCGAGAAGATCGGCACGAGCAACGGCACGCCGCTCTACGACGCGCTCGAACGCGTCGTCCGTGAGGTCTTCCGCGAGCCGCCGCGCGAGGGGGCCGAGGGGAGGCGCGCGCTCGTCGCCCTGACCGACGGCGTCGATTCGACGAGCGTGGCCGAGTTCGAGGAGGCCCGCGCGCGGCTGCTCCGCTCGGGGGTGTTCGGCTACTTCATACAGGTCAACACGGAGGAGTACGTCGAGGAGCGCCTGCTGCGCGACTGCCGCGACCGCGGGCAGCTGGGGCTGTCCAAAGTTCAGCTCCAACGCTACCGCCGCATCTTCGCGTCGAACGCCGACGCGGCCGACTTCTCCAGCTTCTGCCAGATGGGGCCGTTCGAGCGGATGCACATCAGCCGCCTGCTCTACCAGCTGGCGCGCACCGAGATGCAGGAGCTGGCGCGCGACACCGGCGGCCGCACCTTCCCCGCCGCCGACCTGCGCGACGCCCGCCGCGCCTTCTCTCAGGTGGCCGAAGAGATCGGCAAGCTCTACAGCCTCGGCTACTACCCGTCGAACAAGGCGCGCGACGGCCGCTTCCGCGCCATCCGCGTCGAGGTCAAAGGCCACCCCGGCGCGCAGGTCACCGCGCGCGAAGGCTATCAGGCCCCGAAGAGTTGAAACGCATGAGTAACGGAACAGTGAATCAGGCCCGCGACGGCCGCCAGTTTGATCGGATCGTCCTGATCGTTTTAGACAGCCTCGGCTTCGGCGAGATGCCGGACGCGGCCGAGTGGGGCGACGCGGGCGCGGACACCATCGGGCACATCTGCGCGTCGCGCGAAGTTAAATTGCCGAACCTGCGCGCGTGGGGCTTGGGGAACGCGAAGGAGTTGCGCGGGGTCGCGGCCGTGGAGAACCCGCGCGGCAGCTACGGCCGCTGCGCGACGCGCTCGAACGGGAAGGACACGACGACGGGCCACTGGGAGATGGCCGGCATCGTGCTCGAAAAAGCCTTCCCCGTCTACCCGGAAGGTTTCCCGCCGGAGGTCGTCGAGCGGTTCGTCGCGGAGACGAAAGTGCCCGGCGTGCTCGGCAACTTCCCGGCGTCGGGCACGGAGATCATCAAGGAGTTGGGCGAGGAGCACGTCCGCACGGGCAAGCCCATCGTCTACACCTCGGCCGACTCGGTCTTCCAGATCGCGGCGCACGAGGAGGTGATCCCCGTCGAACGTCTCTACGAAATCTGCGCGGCCGCGCGGCGCATTTTGAGAGACGAGCACGAGGTCGGCCGCGTCATCGCGCGCCCGTTCCTCGGCTCTCCGGGGGCGTTCTACCGCACCGAGAACCGGCACGACTACGCCGTGCCGCCGCCGCGCGAGAACCTTCTGCCGCTGCTCTCCGACGCCGGGCTGGACGTGACCTGCGTCGGCAAGATCGCCTCGATCTACGACTCGGTCGGGGCCACGCGCGACCTCAAGGCGAAGAACAACGACCAGTCAATCGACCAGACGTTGCGCGCGCTCTCGGACGACGCGCGCGGCCTCCTCTTCGTCAACCTCGTCGACTTCGACATGCTCTACGGCCACCGCCGCGACGTTGAAGGCTACGCGCGCGCGCTCGAACACTTCGACGCGCGGCTGCCCGAAATCGAAGCGGCGATGCGCGCGACCGATCTGCTCGTCCTGACGGCCGACCACGGCAACGACCCGACCTTCCGCGGCACCGACCACACGCGCGAGTACGTGCCCCTGCTCACCTGTGGGCGGCGCGCCCGCGCCGGCGTCAACCTCGGCACGCGCGCGTCGCTCGCCGACATCGGCCAGACCGTCGCCGACAATTTCGGCCTCCGCCTCGCCGCGGGCGAGAGCTTCCTGTCGTCGCTGGCGGTGTGAAGTCTTGGATCATCGCCCCGCGTTGAACGGACGGCCCCGAGCGCGGCGAGATGAAAAAAGTTGGACGGCGTCGTCACCTTCCTGATCGTCGCGGCCCTCGTCTTCGGGCTGTTCATCGCGCTCACAGTCTTCGCCAGAGAGTTTTACAACTACGTCCGCTCGCGCGCGGGCGCACGTTCGCGCGCGAGGGCCGCCGCGCCCCGCCCGTGTCCGGCAGCGAC
>DATCVD010000680.1:0-3464 GCA_036567125.1 Pyrinomonadaceae bacterium
CTGATAACCAAAGGAGAACCAGATGACTAATCTTATTACCTTGGCTTTGACCGCCGCTCTACTCGCCTTCGCCGCCGGCGGTGACGCCGCGACCGCGACCTCCGACCCGGCCGCCCCGACCGCGGCCGGCACGCAACCCGAGCCGGAGCCGGCCCCCTCCGAAACGCCCGACACGAGATCGACCATCATCGACGTGGGCTGAAACCTGAGCGGGGGAGCGGCCCCGCCATCTTCTATCATCCCCGGCGGGGGCCGACGCCTCGGCCCCCGCCGCGACCCCGACGCATGAGGTCGCCAGTCTGATTAACCTTAGGAGTTTCTTATGAGTAAGATTCATCTCAGATTCCCCCGGCATAAGCTATTTACTTTGGCCGCCCTCGGCCTCGCCCTGCTCTGCCTCGCCGCGCCCCCGCGCGCCGACCTCGCGTCGGCCGGGAGGCGGCCGGCGGTCGCCCTCGCCGCGCGGTCAAACGTGGCCGTCAACCCGAACCCCTCGGTCAGCGGCAGGTGGGAGACGGATTCGGCTGGCAACCCCGACGTGTACGACTGGAGCAACCAGAACGTCCCCATCCACGTCAGCGTCCTGCCCGACGGCCGGGTGCTCTTCTGGGGGCGCGACAAGCAGGACTTCCTGAAGCAGGACGGCGTGCTCGTTACGGAAGACGTGAGGGACAGGTCGATGGCCAACGTCTGGAGTCCGCACTACGGCAAGGACGCCGACGGCTTCATCCGCGTAAACAACAGCAGGACGAACCTCTTCTGTAGCGGCCACTCGTTCCTGCAGGACGGCCGGCTGCTGGTGGTCGGCGGGCAGGGCGGGACGACCGGCGTCGGCAACCAACGGCTCTTCCCTAACCCGCCCACCGGCGGCAACCCGTGCGCCGCCGGCACGGCCCCCCACCCGGACGACGCCCACGACAAGTCCATCGACAGCGAAGGCTCGGCCCACATCAACATCTTCGACTACAGGGACAACAGTTGGGCGGAAGGCCCGACCATGAGTTCGGGGCGCTGGTACCCGTACAACCTGACGCTCTCGAACGGCGAGGTCTTCATCGTCAGCGGCACGGCCATGCTCCGCAGCCCGCGTTGCGGCGACAACCTCACCACGAGTCCCGCGCGGGTTCCCGTCATCTTCGATCTGAACGGGAACTTGAGGCACCTGAGTTCGACCGCCCAAGACAGCGTTCAAGGCTCGACCAACCTCTACCCGAAAGTCCACCTCGGCCCGGACGGCCACGTCTTCCTCGGCGTCGCCCTGTCCTTTGACAAGCAGAGCAGAGTCTTCAACGTCGCCACCAACACGTGGCAGCAACTGTTCGGCGCGCCGGAGCAGCTGAAGGACGGCTTCAAAGACTTGGCGACCTCCGTCCTGTACGAGCAGGGCAAGGTGCTCCTCCTCGGCGGCAGGGGCGATCTGACGACCGCGGGGCAGACCATCGCCGACGCGCCGCTCGACGGCGTCAAGATGATGGACTTGAACGCGTCGCCCCGCGACTGGAAGTCCGTCCAAACCTCCTCCAACGCGACGGCCAAGATGAACTTCCGGCGCATCTATCACACGCCGACGCTGCTGCCCGACGGCAAGGTGCTCGTCACGGGCGGGACGCAGTGCCCCGGCACGCTGTCGGCCAACTGCGCCGACTCCTTCGTGCGCCACCCCGAGTTGTGGGATCCGGCCACGAGGAGCTTCGCCGTGATGGCCCCCGGCAGCGACACCCCGCGCGTCTACCACTCCTTCGCCGTCCTGCTGCCCGACGCGCGTGTCCTCGTCGGCGGCGGCGGCCGCCCGTTCGCCCGCGACGAGGTGACGAACATCGCAGAGGATCAGGGACTCCCCCCGCACGTCGTCAAAGCCGTCCACGAGGGCGCGCACAAGAGCGTGGAAATCTTCTCGCCGCCCTACCTGTTCGACCCGCAGGGCAACCCCATTCAGACCCGCCCCTCCATCACCTCGGCCCCGGAGAAGGTGGTCTACAACCAACAGTTCACCGTCGGCGTGGGCAGCTTCACGGGGCAGGACATCGCGCAGGCCGTCCTCGTGCGACTCCCGTCGGTGACGCACCAGTTCGATCCCGATCAGCGGAGGGTCGTGCTCGACGTCGTCGAGAGGACGGATCGCGCGATCCGTCTGGCCGCGCCGCGCGACGGCATCCGGTGCCCGCCCGGCCCCTACATGCTGTTCCTGCTCACGCAGAACGGCAGCCACCTGCTGCCCTCGAAGGCCAAGATCGTCACCGTCGGCAACCTCGCCCTCGAACGGCCCGTCGCGTTGCTCGGCGGCTCCAGTCAGGCCTTCTCGCCCGCACTCGGAGAACTCAACTCGCCGGGCGGCGCGAACCTTCGGAAGCTCGTCGTCAGGACGACACCCTTGTCGCAGCCGCCGGCCGCCCCGACGCCGACTCCCGCGCCCGGCGCGACGCCGGCCCCGGCCCCCGACTGGAGCGCCACGGTCGGCGCGGACACCCCTTGGCTTCGCATCGAGTCGCTCGAAAAGAATCCGGCGACCGGCTTCGGCGTCGTCAACTTCACCGTCGACCCTAACACCGCGCCGGGGGCGGTCAGGCGCACCGGCACGATCAGGGTCAGGCTGAGCGGGGCGGGGCTGGTCTACCAAGAGTTTAAAGTCCACCAAGCGATGCCGTTCGCGGACGTGCCCGAGAGCAGCCCGTTCCACCTCGTCGTGAGTAAGCTCGCGGCGCGCGGCATCACGGGGGGCTGTGGCGCGGGCCTGTTCTGCGGCGACAGCACGATCACGCGCGCGCAGTTGGCCGTCTTCCTCATCGAGGCGATGGGCGCGCTGTCGCGGCGGCCCGCCGGCCAGCCACTCACCTCCAACCCGTTCTCGGACGTGCCGAAGGATCACTGGGCCGCCCCGCAGATCAAAGAACTGGTCATGCGAAAGATCACGTCGGGCTGCGGGAGCAATAGCTTCTGCCCCGACGCGGCGGTCAGCCGCGGCTCGATGGCCGTCCTGATCTGCACCGCGATGGGCGTTTCGCCGCCGCCGACCGACGTTCCTGCCGGCGAGCGGTTCAGCGACGTGGCCCCGGATCACAACCTCGCCCCGTTCATCTACGAGCTGAAGCGGCGGGGCGTTGTTACCGGCTTCGCGGACGGAACCTACCGTCCGGATCAGGCCGTCACACGGCAGGAGATGGCGGCCTTCCTGACGGCCGCCTTCAACCTCTGAGCCGGGGGAATGACGGCACGCCCCTCGACGCGGTCGGGGCGGCCGGTCGCACCGGCCGCCCCGACCGTAACACCGACAGCGCGGCGCGCGCCGCCAGTCTGATGGAGTTGCCAGATGAAGCACACCAGAGCCGCCCGAACGTGCCCCCGCAAAACACCCGCCCGCGTCTTCTTCCCGCGTCTCGCCTTGTTAGTCCTATTCTGCTCCGGCCTGACCGCCGCCGCAGGTCAGACGGCGGCGGCCGGCGGCCACGCGCGGGAGAGGGGCGCGC
>DATCVD010000681.1:0-2031 GCA_036567125.1 Pyrinomonadaceae bacterium
GGTGGTGGCGGCTTCGGCGGCTTCGGCGGCGGCGGCGACTTCGGCGGCGGCGGCGCGGGCGGAGACTGGTGAGGAGAATTAAGAGTTAAGAGTTAAGAGTTAGTCCGTCGTCCCTTGCCGGTTGTGTGTGTCGAGTAAGCCGGCGCTCCGCGTCGGAAGCGTTCGGCCGGTGAAGCCCGAACGACCGACGGCCGGCGACGGACGGCAGACAAATTCTTAATTCTTAATTTCTTCGGAGGTGTGATGGCGAACAAAGTGGCGCAGGAGGCATTCAACTCTCTGATCGGCGACTTGCGCGCGACGCACGGCGACAACCTCGCGTCCGTCGTGCTCTACGGCTCGGCCGCGGCCGGGGATTTCGTCGCCGACTCGTCCGACTACAACCTGCTCATCGCGCTCCACCGCATCACGCCCGAAGACCTGCGACTCGCGCAGGCCCCGGTGCGCGAGTGGCGCAGGCTCGGCCACCCCGTCCCCATCTATTTCACGACCGAGGAGCTGCGCGACGCGGCCGACGTGTTCCCCATCGAGTTCCACGAGATGCAGCGCGCGCGCGTCGTGCTCTACGGCGCAGACCCGTTCGAGACTTTGGAGATTCACGATCACAACCTGCGCCACCAGACCGAGTACGAGCTGCGGAGCAAGCTGCTCCAACTGCGCCGGCGCTACATCCCGGCTTCGACTTCGGCCGAGAAGCTCTGCGATCTGATGAGCGACAGCCTGTCGAGTTTCGCCGCGCTGCTCGCGCCCGCGCTGATGCTGCACGGCCTGCGCGAGCCGCCCGCGCGCAAGCAAGACCTCGTGCACGCCGCCGCGCGCGTCCTCGGCCTCGACCCGACGCCCTTCGCCGCCATCTTGGCGATGCGCGAGGGCGGCGAGCGGGTCGAGTCGGAGCGCGAGGCGAACGAGCTTTTCACCTCCTACCTCGCGCAGATCGAGCACGTCGTCGAGTCGGTTGACGAGATGCGGCTCGGCGGTTGAGCGCGCGCGGCGCGCGGCTTGCAAGTCGCATTGGGCGTCGCACTTTGTTCGGAACTTGAGTGAGGAGAATGCCAATGAATAAGCGGAAAATGATGGTGCTCGCGCTCGTCGTGTTCGCGACCATGACGAACAGCGGGTGCGGCTATAATACGCTCCAGTCGAAGCAGCAGAACGTCAAGGGCAGGTGGGCCGGCATCGAGACGCAGTTGCAGCGGCGCGCCGACCTGATCCCGAACCTGTTCGAGGCGGCGAAGGCCGCGGGCGTGCAGGAGCAGGAGGTCTTCGGCCAGATCGCCGAGGCCCGCTCGCGCCTGTTGAACGCCACGCGCGAGACGCCCGCGGGCGAGGGCGGCGACAAGTCGCCCGAGCAGAAGCAGAAGATCATCGAGGCCAACAACAGCTTCGGCGGGACTATCGGCCGCCTGCTCTCGCTCGTCGAGAACTACCCGGTGCTGAGGTCGAACGAGGCGTTCCTGAAGTTTCAGGACGAGCTCGCGGGGACGGAGAACCGCATCGGCGCGGCGCGCAACGACTACAACACGGCCGTGCAGGACTACAACACCGCGCGCGGCAACTTCCCGATGGTCATCGCCGCCAAGCTCTACGGCTTCAAGGAAGAGCCCTACTTCAAGGCCGACGAGGGCGCGCGCCAAGCCCCGCAGATCAACTCCGACTCGCTGCGCCGCAACCAGAACAGGTGACGACGCGAACGCGGGTGGGTCGCCGTCTCGTTCGGACGTGACGGCGCGAAACGCTGAAAGCGCGAGGGGGCGGCTTCCACGGAAGCCGCCCCCTCGCGCTTTCAGCTCGCCCCTTCTCTCCGGCCCTCAGAACCCGCGCGCGCTGCACATGCCGCACTGGTCGCACGGCTTGCCGCCCGGCTCGACGCTGCACACCTTCTCGCGCTCGAAGAAATCGACCAACTCTGACACCGCCTCGTCGATCCCGAAACGCTCCTGACTCGGGTGAACCGCCGGGACGTACGTGCTGCTCAGAAACTGCTGGCCCGCGCGCTGCTGCGGCGGCGGCGGCTGCGCCCCGCTCTCGGGC
>DATCVD010000682.1:0-9528 GCA_036567125.1 Pyrinomonadaceae bacterium
GCGCCCGACGGGCACGCGGGGCGCACGGCGGCGCTGAGCGCGCAGGCCGACGCGGTCAACGATCTCTCGTCTGACATCCTCTTCGAGGCGCTGCTGCGCTGGGCAATCGCGGCCGTGTGCGGCTCGCCGGGGAACGGCCCAGCGACCGTCACCGCCGGCCAGATAGCAACGCTGCTCGCGCAGATGGCGTGCCCGCAGACCCGCGACACCTTCTCGGTCTCCAACCTTGGGAAGTTCCTCAAGGCCAACGCGCCGCTGCGAATCTCCGGCGACCCGGGGGGGCAACCCCCAACGCGCGGCGGCATGATCTTCCCCATGCCGCCGCCGATTTCGTGGACTTCGCCGCAGGCGGGCAATCGCAACTTCGCGGAAGTGAATAAAGTCGGCCCGCTCTACGAGTGGGGCATCGCGTTGTACCTCTCGCCGTATTTCCCACAGGAGAGGCCCGTCGGCCCGCAGCCGCCTGACGACTCGGCGGCTTATGAATCGTTCGCGTCCTATGTCTTCCGCGATTACTTCCTGATGATCGCGAAAGGGGCGGTGCAGGCGGCGCGCGACGCGCTGACAACGTGGCGACTCTCTCTCTCCGCCGACTCGACGCTGGCGGGCATCGCGAACAGCTTCCCGAGCGCGAGCGTCGCCTACTTCGTGCGCGCCGGAGACACCGTTGACAGCGTCGCCGAGGCGCTCGGGGCCTCGGCCGCCGAACTCGAATTCCTCAACCCCACGCTCGCGGGTAATCTCGCCGACGCCCCTCCCGGCACGAACCTCCCGATCAAGCTCGGCGTCAGCCCCGAGTCGGTCGCGCTCGACAATGCCGCGCTCCGGCTGACGCCCGGCCTGCCGTTTGATCTAGGCGTGATCGACTATCAGGCGAGGGCGGGCGATACGCTCGACTGCATCGCGCAGCACTTCCACCTCGGCGGCCCTGCCGCACTCCTCGACGGCAGCCCGCTCGCCGACAACCCGGAACTCCTTCGCCAGCAGGCGACCTTCCCTGTCCCGCCCGTGACCTACACGCCGCCCGCCGGCACGGCGACGCTCACGGTCGCGGCGACGTTCTACGTCCGCTACTACGCGCCGCCGGACGTGCCTTTTACCGAGTGGTACGCGCAGACGATTTTCGACCTCAACAAAGACGGCGCGCTGTGCGACGTTGACGGCGACGGCCCCATCCCGGCGGGCAGGACGCTCTGGGTTCCTCCCGCGGTTGACGCGCCGTCGCGTAGCGCAGCGATCCCTTACACGACGGTCGTCGATGACACGGTCACGCGCGTCGGGGCCACGCTGTCACTCGCGCAGAACTTCGCGTCCGGCGGCGCGCCGTATCCGAGCTGGGCGCAATTCCGCGACGCGGTGACGACCGGGCCGGGCACCGTTAATCTCCCCGACGCCGCCATCGTCATCCGCCCGCGCGACACCCTCAACTCCCTCGCCGCCAGAACTATCGTGAACGACGGACACACGGAACGGCTCGTCGGCTGGCTGGCCGACTCGCAGATTCTCCAACCGCTCGCGGTAGTCACGGTGCCGAACGTCGCCGCGCTCAGCGGGCGCGACGGGAATACGATTGGCGAGATCGCCGCCTATTATGATCTCACCGTGGCCGACTTCGGCAGCCGCGTCGCGGCGCAGACCGTCTTCTCCGCCGCGCAATCGCCGACGATCAAACACCTCTTGGTGCAGGACATCGACACCCTCGTCGCGCGGGTGCTCGCCGGCGACGGGCCGCGGCAGGTCTCCGCCACCACCTCGCGTTATTTCTTCTCCGGCCTACGTCTCCGCGCGCCCGCAGACAAAGCCGGTCACAAGGTAGCGGAAGGCCCGCTGACATCCCTCTACGACCTGACCGGGCAGCAGTTCCCCGGCCCCTCCCCCTCCGCGCCCGGCGTCGCACTCGAAGTGACCGCGACACTCGACCCGGCCGCTGACTGGATCGAACTCGTCGGCTCGACCGTGACCGGCGACGACGAAACTTACGACGCGCTCGTCGCGCGCGCGCCCGGCGCGCGCGACCTCCGCCTCAACCCGGCGCTCCGGGCCGAGCGCCTGCGGCCCGGCATGATCGTGCACACGGGCGTCATCAACGAACTCGTTTTCTCGTACACCGCCGGGCAGTTGAACTACCCGTCTGACGGGTTAGCCCTCGCGCCAGCCTCCGGGCCCGCCGCGATGCCGCTCGCAGGCAAGAACCCGCGCACCTACGGACTCGACCACCGCATCGCCTTGCAGAGCGCGGCGGCGCTCCCGATCCCCATCGTCGGCACTGCGCCTGCCGCCGGTGTCGCGAGCCTCTGGCCCTTCCCCGCCGCGCTCATCGGGCGTGCCCTCGCGGGCGTGTCCGTCCCCTACGACATCCTCCGCAGCGCGCACGCGGGGGATGGGCGCGACGCCGACGCCGTGCAGGGCTCGACCTACGCGACGCTTCTCCCGTTCGAGGTAAGCCGCGCGGCCGGGCGCGATCACCTCTACGACGTGAGGGGCGCGCCCGATGCCAACCGCCAGACGTTACTCGCGCTCCGGCACTATCTGACGCAACCCACGACGCCCCCCGGCACGAAGGCGCTCCTCCTCGTACCCAACGCCCCCGAAGCGGCCAACGCATCGGGTCTCGTAAACCTCTTGACCGAAGAGAGCCAGACCTTCATCGTCAAGACTAATCTCTCTACCGAGACCATGAGCAGCGCCCGCTGGCGCGACGCGAGGGCCGCCGGTACGTCGGGCGATTACTACGCGAGCTTCGGCGACCTCGTCCCGTTCGTCCTCCTGCTCTGGGAGGCGAGCGTCGTAGGCGGCGCGGGCTACTACCTCAACCTCACGACGACCGACGGCGGCGACATCCCGGCCGGCGCCTTTGACGAGCGCGGCGCCGCGACGCTCTACCTTCTGGTCATCGCGGGCGAGCAGCAAGCGCCCGCGCCGTCGGGGCGCGTGCTCCTGCCGATTAACAACTGCGCGGCCGTCGCGCCGGGTCTCGACCCTTCGACACACGCCCTCTACGTCGAAGCCGCGCGGGACGAGCCGAGCGAACTCGTCACCGTCGCCCTCGTCCCGCCGGGCAATGTCGGCTTTACGCTTTCGCTCCCCGTCCCGCCCACGGACACGCAGGAGGATCGGCTCCGCTCGCTCTTCAGCCTCGCGACGTATGAGATTCCTCCCGGCGGGGATTTCAGCATGAGCCCTTCGGGACTTCCGGCAGGCCCGCACCGTGATGACGCGAGCCTGATGCCGATCTGGCACCGCCGCCGTATCGAGCGGTGGCGACGCTTGGGCCGCGTGGCGGCAGACGACCCGCCGACGCCCGTATGGCGATTCGATCAGGTGCTCCCGGTCGCACGCTTCGGGCCGGCGTCGGCCGCCCCGCCGGTCGGCGGGCTGCCCGACCCGGCGGACGATCCCTACCGCGGCATCGGCGGGACGCGGCTCGCCTCGGCCGACATTCGACTCGGCTTCTCCGACGTCCTCGGAAACATCACGGCCCCGCCCGCGACGCCGGACGGCGCGGTTAACGCGGTCGTCGGTTACACCGACCCCATCGCCGGAGTTGCGAATTGGCCGGCGGTGACAACGCAGTATGAGGTCACCGCTCAGACGGACGGGACGGTGACGTTGACGGCGACGGTCGCGCCACAGCCGGGCGCTATCGTCGCCGCGCCCGCACAGTCCGCCGCCGTCGCGGTCGGGGCCGCGGCGCGTCAGGCGGAAAAGTACCGCGAGCCTTACTTCCAACTCGCGCAACCGAACGTGACCGTGTCACTCGTCACGTCGCTCAAGGCGTCGCCGATTGTGGCGGACGGTTGGGCACTCTGGCGCTTCGCCGCCGCGAGTTATGCCGCGGCGATGGGCGCGGCGAGCGTCGTGCCCAAGATTGCCGGCGGCAGCTTGGCCGAGGTCGTCGCTGCTTACGGCGTAACTTACGACGACCTCGCCGCGGCGAACGCCGACGCGCCTGCGGCGAGCCTGTTCGGCGTCGGCCCGCTCGCCGTCCCGGTCTTCGTCACCTTCGCCGACGGCGACAGCGCCGCGGCAATCGTTCGGGGACTCGGCCAAGGGTGGCCGACCCCCGGCAGCGGCGCACAACTCCTCACGCAGAACGGGACGCTGCCGCTTCGCACGGGCGCGGCGCTGTCGATTCCGCCGACGCCCGTCGTGATCCAGACGCCCGCGCCGACGCTCGCGGCGCTCGCTAACGGCCTCGGCACGTCATCGTCCCTGCTCGCAGACGACAGCAGAAACGACCGCGACGTTCTGCGACAAAACTTCATCTTCACGATGGACGGCCTGACCGTGACCATCGGGCAGACGACGATTCCCCCGGACGGCCGCGTCGTCAACACGTTCGGCGAGGTCGTCGCGGCCTTCGCGGCGCTCGGCGTCAACCTCACCGTCGAAGACCTCGCCGCAGCGTTTGCCGATGCCGCGGACATGCTCGACGCCGGCAAGACGCTGCACACTGCGCACTACGTCGCAGCCGACGGCGACACGCTCGAACACAACAGCAGCGGCGTCACGGTCGCCGAGATGGCCGCGAACAACGCCACCACCCCGGACGTGTTCGACGCCGGGGCGCTCGTCTACCTCGGCACAACACAAGGCGGCGCGTTGCATGGCGGCGCTCCCGAGACGCTGCGGCAGTTCGCCGACCGTTACGCCTGTCCGCCGGGGCAACTCCTCGCCGCAAACCCGACGCTCGTGCTCCCCGCTGGAACGTCGCTCGTCGTGCCCGGCTCTGCCACTCTTCCGAACGACCCGAGCGCACTCAGCATGCCTTACTCCGTCGGCGAGGGCGAGACGCTCGCAGGCATCGCCGTCAAGTTCTTCGGCGCGACGGCGCAAACGCTCGGGGCCGCGAACCGCCACCTGCCGGGAACAATCGCCGCCGGAAAGGCCGTCGCCGTCGGCTCGTTTTCGACGCCGACCGTGGCGAACGATTCGCTCCAGTCTGTCTGGCAACGCCTCAATCAGCAGTCGTCGTCCATCCGGTTCGAGCAGGTCATAGACGCCGTCGCCGACGCGGGGGGTTATCTCGCCGTGGACAGTCTCCTCCTCTGCCCGCCGGCGCAGACGGCGGCGGGCAGCAACCTCACCCCCGATCAAATTGCCACGGCATATCACGTCGAGGCGGTGGCCTTCGCGCTCTCGAATGCGGCCCTGCTCGGCATCGTCGCGGGCGGCGTCACCCTCTGGAACCGCGACGGCAGCGTCAGCGTCGTCACCGGCAGCAACGACACCTTCAACGCGATCACCTCACGCTTCGCGCAGAAGGGCGCGAGCGTCGGCGTCCGCGAGATCGTCGTCAAGAATCAAGACGTGGCGTTCATCGCGGGCGGGGCGTTGGCGCTCCTCCCGCCGGCCCCGGCGCGGCTGAAAGTTTCGCTCGGCACGACCGTCGGGCCTCTCCCCGGCCCCATCGTCCCCCTGACCACCACCATCCGCATTCAGCGTCCCGCCGCCGTCATCGACCCGGCGTTCAAGACGGCCGGGCAAGACGGCCCCGTGGAGCGCGCCGACGTGACTGTCCCCGCGCCATCGCTGCCGACGCCGGGCGGGCCGGGCGAAGAACTAACGCTCGCGGCCTTCGTCTGGGATTTCCAGACGGCTTTCCCGAACCTCCGCGTAGGTACGGGGAGGGCGGCGGGGAAGACCGCAGACCTCTGGGTCGTCGATTTCGGCGGCGACGGGATTACAGAGGTGAAGGTGTCTCCCGGCGTGCCCATGCCCGGCGGCGAGTTCTGGCCCCGCTTCTTCGCGCCGCGCCCGCTCTACAATTCGCTCGTCCAACGGCGCGGCGTGCAAATCCGCGCGCTCGCGGACGACGGCCAGCTTGAGCCCGGCTTCGTCCCGACCGACTTTCAGGACATCGACGTTGAGGTGTGGGCGCGGCGGTTCCTCGCCGACCTCGACCTCTTCCTGACGGCCCCTTACGCGTCCTCCGTATACGCGAACGACGGCGCGCGCTCCGCGCTCGACCGGGTGCTGGCGGCTAAGGACACACTGTCGAGCGCGGTCGCGCGCGGCCTCGCCGAGACGCTCGTTATCTCAGGCGACCCGAAGGCCGACGCCGGACGCGCCTCCGTCGTCCGTTCGCTTGAGCAACAACTCAAGGTCAGCCTCTCGCGCGCCTACGACACGGATGCCGTCGTCCAGTACGACGCCACGGTAAATTCGCCTTGGACGCGCGGCGCGCAACTCCCCCCCGCGCGGCTCGGGGGCACCGCCGTTTCAAAACCGCCCCCGCCCGCCGGCTTCGATGACCCCGACCGAGTCCTCCCGTACACGATTGCCGGGGCGAAGACGGCCCTCGATCAGGCGGCATCGTTCGTCAACTTCCTGATGCGTGTGCCCGACCCGCAGCGCAACGGCGCGGTCGGGGTCAATCTCGACTACGACTTCCTCGACCTTGAATTCAACGTCACGGGGGTTGAAGGCGTGCGCGGCTACGAGAGTTCTGACTGGGTCGCCTTCTTCGATCATCTCACCGACGGCGCGCCGCCGGCCTGTCAGACCGCGCTCGGCCCCACGACCGTTCCCATCCCCTTGCGCAACTACCCCGGCCTCCCGACCATCATCGGCCAGACGGCGCGCGCCACATGGTGCGACACGCACGCCTGCGACGAGGCCGCCGACCCGCCCCTCAGTCAGGCGGCGCTGTGGACGTACGGCCTCACCTACGCGCACGAGCACGCCCAGCAGGACGAGGTGGAAGTCGCCGTGACTTTCAACGTCCAGAGCGTCATGCGGGAATCACTCTCCACCCCCGGGGCCGACGTTGCGACCGAGTTGGCGAAATACATCGCGGTCGCCGACCCACTCTGGGCGATCCTCTCCGGCTTCGCCGATCCGCAGACGACCATCCCGCCGGAAACGCGCGCCCACGCCGCGATGACGTTCTCGACATTCGTCGGCGACATCGCGTCCGCGTGGGGAAGTCACTGGGCCGAGGCGTCTGACGAGCGCGACGAGCCGCGCGCCGGCCTCCCGGCATCGCCGTCGGACGCCCCCGCACAGCAGGTCTATAAGTTCGGCGTCCGTCTCGGCTACACGAAGTCGGAAGGGCACACCTACTTCTCCACGCTACAGCTCAAGAAAGGTCAGGCGCAGCCGGGGCCGGGCGGGCCTTGGCCGGTCGTGTTCTACGTTCCGCCCGACGGCGACCGCGTCGCGCTGACGCCGGGCGCGCCGCAGGGCGACCTCTTGATTTACACTTTCCCGACTCCGCGGCCCATCGCCGCCGCCGACTGGCCGCACATCAACATCGAGTGGCCCGGTCTCAACGTCGCCGCGATGCAGAACGCGCGTGCATCCCTCGCCGTACGGCGCAACGCCAAACTCCTCGGAGAAGGAAATCCCGACACGGCCCGCGGCTTCCTCTATCAGACCAACAGCGTGGAGGCCGCCGACATCGTCAGCCCACTCCTCACCTGGACACAGCAAATCGCCCTCTCTGGCGCCGACACGACCGGCGCACTTCAGACCGCCTTCGACGCACTCTTCGGCCCGACGACGGGCCTGCCGCTGACCGTCTCGATCTTCTACGGGTATCAACTCATCCAACCGTTCGGAGACGACCGCGGCGTTAGCGTCTACCTGCCGGTCAGCCTCTACCCCAACCAGCGCCTCGGCCCCGACACCGCCGCAACCATTGCCGCAGCCACGCGGCTTTGGGATTCGATCTACAGGCCCACACACGCGGGCGGCGAATGGGCGTTCGCGCTGACCCTGTACTCACAACTGGACCCCGCAGCCACGAGGCCACTCCTCGTCCTCGACCGGATGACATACAAGATCGCGTGAGGCGGCGCATCGGTGAAGAGTAAAGTCTCACCTCCGGATTGTAAGCCGTGGCGCGTCAAGTACCTCGGCCACGTGATCGAACAAGACCACCGCGCGGTACGCAGGAGGTGGCGAGCGATGTAATGCTTCTGCTCCTTCCACACCCCGGAGCGAACCATCGAAGGGAAAGAAGCGATGCACGTGATGAGGAAAGGTCAGGTCAAAAGGTTGGACGGCAGGGACGCGGTAGGACAGACGAAGTTCATCGAGAGCCTGTTCAGTGTCGCCGCATGATTTAATCCGCTAACCCACAGTGATTAGATCATTCGTAAAAGTCGCTTTTTTCCGCAGTTTAGGCAGTCTCCTGAACAGACACTGTCAATAGGGTAACTATTCAGCTATCCCGTGCGTTTTCTGACACTTAGCGGCTTCCTGCGGCACGCCCCTGCGAGCGCTTCTAGCACGCCTCCGCCTTGCTTCCTCATCGTCGAGACGTAGCCCCTGATGCGGCAGAACCGGCGCGCTCCATCCCCGGTGCGGAAGCAGCCCGAGACCTTCTGTCGCAGCTTCACCATCCGCAGGTCGCGTTCAGCTTGGTTGTTGTCCCACGGGACGGCGAAGTCGCTCAGGAGGTAGTGTTGCAGGAATTACTTTCAGGCAGGAAGGGGCACTCTGGTAGCTCTCTTTAAGCGGCGACCCCGAACAGTCTCTCGACGAACTTCGCCTGCCCTACCGAGTCTCTGCCGTCTAACCTTTTCACTTGCCCCTTCCTCATCATGTGCAGCGCTTCAACGCCTTCGAGTGTCCGCTCCGCGGTTTGGAATGAGCGGAAGCACTGCATCGCTCGCCACCTCCTGCGTACCGCGCGGTGGTCTTGCTCGATCACGTTGTTGAGGTACTTGACGCGCCTGAGCTTGCAATCGAAGGGCAAGACCTTCTCTTTGACGGAAGCGGCGAACGCCTCCGGGTAAGAAGCGTGCTTGTCCGTGCCGACGGTGAAGGGGAGGCGTCGGTGATCGGCCCTCATGACCTTCTTAAAGAAGCGCTTTGCCGCGGAAATATCACGTCTCGTCGAAAGCATGAATTCTATCGTATCCCCCACCGAGTCGACTGCTCTGTAAAGGTACTTCCATCCCTTACCCACCTTCACGTACGTCTCGTCGAGGCGGTAGGAGGTGCCGCTCATCTTCAAATGCGGTCGCATCCGCTTGTTGATCTCCGGGGCGTAGCGCTGCACCCATCTCCAGACGGTTGTGTGATCCACGGAGAGGCCACGCTCGCACATGAGCTCTTCCAGGTCGCGGTAAGAGAGTTGGTAGCGGCAGTACCACCTGACGCACAGGAGGATGGCGGACGGCTCGAAATGCCGCCACTTGAACGGGGATCTATGCTGCTTCACAAGTATGATTCCGGGAGGGCGGTGGATGAACTAACGGGCGGATTATAGCTGAGAAGCGATTGCTGCAACGCATTATGAAAGGGCGCCCCTTTGGTAGTAGCTTCCGGGTTGTCGAAGCCTAGAAGGTCACCGCCGAAAGGAGAACCCTTATGAGCACCTACTATGTCGGACTCGACGTGCATAAGGCAAGCATCTGCGTCGCCGTCATCAACGCTGCGGGTAAGTTAGTAATGGAGTCGGTCGTCGCGACGAGCGCAGCGACAGTGCTCGACTTCCTCAAGGGCCTGCGCGGGCGCGTCGGGGTCACCTTCGAGGAGGGCACCCACGCCGCCTGGCTCTACGATGTCTTGAAGAAC
>DATCVD010000683.1:0-3910 GCA_036567125.1 Pyrinomonadaceae bacterium
GGCGGACGTGCGCGACCTGCCCGAAGGCGCGAGGCTGCGCGTCGCGGAGGGCGCGCGCCTGACGCCGCTCGCCGCCGACATCGTCCGCGAGCGCCGGATCGAACTCGTCCGCCGCCAGCCGCGGCGCGGCTCGCGCGCGCATAAAATGATCGCCGTCGGCTCCGACCACGGCGGCTACAAGATGAAGGAGGAGCTGAAAAAGCTCCTCGCCGAACTCGGCCATCAGGCGCGCGACTTCGGCACCGACTCGACCGACGCCGTCGATTACCCGGACTTCGCGCACGCCGTCGCCCGCGCAGTCTCCGAGGGCGCGGCCGACCTCGGCATCGTCATCGACGGCGCGGGCGTAGGCAGTGCGATGACCGCCAACAAAGTGCCCGGCGTGCGCGCCGCCGCCTGCTACTCCGAGCGCGTCGCCCGCAACTCCCGCGAGCACAACGACGCCAACGTCCTCACCCTCGGCAGCGCGATGATCACCTCGGACGAGATGCGCGCCATCGTCACCGTCTGGCTCTCCGCCGAGATCAGCGAAGACCGCCACAAGAAGCGCGTCGCCAAGATCGACGCGGTCGAACGCCAGTACAGGTGATAAAATCGGGCCATGCCATACTCGAACAACGGCGAACTCGAACACCTCGTGGAGCAGATCACGGACGTGATCGTCGCGCGGCTGAACGGCGACCACGAGGGGCAGGGGCGGATGTGCGGGTGCGGGTCGGCGTGCTTCAACCGCTGCCCGGAGCGGATGCAGCGCGTGGTGGACGCGGGCGCGTCGCGGCTGGGGCTGGTGCTGGGCGAGACCGCGTCGGCGCGCGACTGGGCCGGGATGATCGACCACACCCTGCTCAAGCCCGAGGCGAGCGAGGCAGACATCCGCAAGCTCTGCGACGAGGCGGCGCGCTACCGGTTCGCGTCAGTGTGCGTGAACCCCGCGTGGGTGCGCTCGGCCGCGTGCAACCTGAGCGGGTCGGACGTGCCCGTCTGCACGGTCGTCGGCTTCCCTCTGGGCGCGACGCTCGGCGACGTGAAGGCTTACGAGGCGCGGCGCGCGATCTTCGAGGGCGCGCGCGAGGTGGACATGGTGATCAACATCGGCGCTTTGAAGAGCGGCGACGACTGCGCCGTCGAGCACGACATCCGGCAGGTGGTCGAGGCGTCGCACGAGTACGACGTGCTCGTCAAAGTGATCATCGAGGCGGCGCTCTTGACGGACGAGGAGAAGGTGCGCGCGTGTCTGGCGGCGAAGCGCGCGGGCGCGGACTTCGTCAAGACCTCGACGGGGTTCGCCAAGTCGGGCGCGACGGTCGCGGACGTGGCGCTGATGCGGCAGGCGGTCGGCGCGGGGATGGGCGTCAAGGCGGCGGGCGGCGTGAAGGGGATCGAGGACGCGCGCGCCATGCTCGAAGCCGGGGCGACGCGCATCGGCGCGAGCGTCGGCGTCAAGATCGCGCAGGAGGCTTCGGGCGTGAAGACGGCGGCGGGCGCGGCGGCGTACTGAGGCCGCTTAACGGTTGAGTGACAGGCGGGGCGGGCGTCGGACGAATGAAACGTCCGACGCCCGCCCTGAATTTTGGCGCTGCCCGTCGGCCGTCGGCGCGGCCCGTCTTCAGTCGAAGCGGAAGCCGATGCCGGCGTTGACCTGTAGGTTGTGGCGCAGCTCCTTCGGGAGCGTGAAGGCGGCGGGCGGCGGGAACGGGTTCTGCACGCGCTGCTCGCCGTAGCGGATCATGGTGTCGCCCACGTCGAAGCGGGCCATCCAGCGGCGCGTGACGTAGAGTTCGAGCACGCCGCCCACGTCCGCCGCGAAGTGCGTCGCGCGCTCCTCGTCGAAGATCAAGAAGGGCGGCGCGCTCGTAACCGGAGAGGACACGAGCTTCCCGCGCGAGAAGCTGACGAAGCCGGGCCGCGCCTTGGCGAAGAGGCCGAACTTCTCCCAGCGCCGCCCGACCTTGACGCCGAACAGCCCCTGCGCGGCGCGGCCCGTCGCGCGCCGCTCGCCGGAGCGGCCGGAGTTCGGGAAGAGGGTCGTCTCGGCTTCGAGGGCGACGTGGCCGTTGAGGTTCGCGGTGAAGCGGCCGCCGAAGCCGATCTCCGTCCGGTAGAAATCGGAAGGCGTGAGCGTCAGCGCCGAGAAGTGGACGCCGACTTCGAGGCGCGGCGGATCGTCCGCGGCCGACTGAGTCTGCGCGCGCGCGTCCGCCGGGTTGAGCAGCAGGCACACGACGACTGCGACGAGGACAAAGAAACTCTTCATGCGGTTGTCTCCTTGCTGGCCCGTTCGGGTTAGGTTTTCAGTTGTTCGGGGAAACTCGTCTCTTTAAGTCAGCGAAAGACCGAGAGCAGGCGCGAGAGCAGGGACGGGTCGCGCGCCTCGCGCGGCTCGAAGCGCGCGTAGCCGGCGGGGACGGAGAAGAGCGCGTCGTCGAGCGCGGCGGTCGAAAGCTCCGTGACCTCGACCGTCTCCGCCCAGAAGACGCGGCCGCGCTCGTCGTAGGCGCGCGTCGTCTCGGCGAGGGGGAAGCCGAGCCGCGCGCCGCCGGAGGTCGTGCGGCGGTAGAAGTAGCCGCGCCGGAGCCGCTTGCCTAAACAACCGTCGCCCGTGACGCCGCCCCACCGCAGTGTCGCGCCGGAGAGATCGGGCGAGCAGTCGACGCCGTGGAGCAGATCGACGTACCAGCCCTCGACCTCGACGCGCGCCCGGCTCGCGTCGCACGCGTCGGGCGCGGCCGCCCACGTCGTCGCGATCTTCAGGCGGCGGGCCGTCAGGCCGAACATCTCGCGCCGCTCTCCCGTGTCCGTCGTGGTGATGGCCTCGGTCAGCGTGCCCTTCGCCTTCGCGGGGACGCGCGCGTCGAACTGCTGCTCGTTGAAGGCGGTGAACGCGCCCGCCGGCACGCCGGCGTGAATCGTGTAACGGCGGTTGACGAGGTCGAGCCAAGTGACTTGCTGGCCCGCGCAGTCGTAGACGAAGGCCCACGACATGACGCGCCCGTCCCTTTGGGGGGCGCGCACCTCGCGGCGCTGCGACGCGCCCTTGAGGTAGAGCGTCTCCTCGTGGCCCGGCCGGGCCGAGCTGCGCTGCCTGATCATCACGTCGGCGCGCGCGGGCGCGGGCGAAGGTAAGAGCGCCGCGACGGCCGCCGCGAGTTTCAACAGAAGTCTTTCGCTCATCGCGACACCTCAACGCTTCGGCAGCAGGTTCTCCATCCGGTCGGCCGCGCCGATGCGCGGGCGCGGCGGGCGCGTGCGCGCGGTTGTCGGGCGCGGCGGCTGCTTCGCGTCGTAGCCGGGCTGCGCGGGCGGGCGCGGCGCGCGCCCCTTGAGAATCTGTTCGAGTACGCTCGGGTCGCCGTCCTCGTCCTCCTTGATGATCCCGCGCGTGATCTCGGCGGACGAGGCGATCTCCGGCGTGTAGTCGGGGTCGTGCAGCACCCACGCGTGCCAAGTGCCGCCGCCGCCGACTACGGCCGCGCCCGACACCCACTCGTAACGCTCGCCGCGGAACTCGAAGCTGACGCGGTTCCCTTCGATGAGCGCGATCTTGCGGAAGTCGTAGCCGTCGCGCGGGACGAGCGAGAGGACGAAGCGGCCGCGCCCCGGCACGTAGAACCAGACGAGCGCGCCCGCGACGCCGCGCGCCGCCCGCCCGCCCGCCACGATCTCGCCCCCGACGAGCAGGGTGTGATCGCGCACGGCCAACTGCGCGCTGTCGGCCGTGAAATCCCGCGGCGCGGCCTGCCACAAACGCGCGCGCTCGAACGAGACTTTGAACACGTCCGCGACGCGCACGCCCGTCAGCGGGTTGACGAGCAGATCGAGCGAGACGGAGTCGCCATCGTCTAACGTCTGCGGGCCGGCGGCGCGCGCGAGCGTCGGGACACTCGCCGGCCCTTGCGAGGGCGCGGCGGCG
>DATCVD010000684.1:0-3117 GCA_036567125.1 Pyrinomonadaceae bacterium
CCCCGCAGCCTTCCCCGGACGGCGTCGGGCCGCGCGGGCGGGCGGAGGGCGACGGGCGGAACCCGCGCCCGCGGAAGTGATGGATAAGATTCGCGCACTTGTCGTCGACGACGAGCCGATAGCGCGCAAGGGCGTCCGCCGCGAGCTTGAGCGCGACGCCGAAGTCGAGATCGTGGGCGAGTGCGCGAACGGGCGCGACGCGGTCGCCTTCATCCGCGAGCGCCGGCCCGATCTCGTCTTCCTCGACTTGCAGATGCCCGAACTCGACGGCTTCGGCGTCGTCGAGCAGGTCGGCGTCGAACTGATGCCGACGGTCGTCTTCGTCACCGCGTTCGACGAGTTCGCGCTCAAGGCGTTCGAGCTGCACGCGCTCGACTACGTCCTCAAGCCCTTCCACAGCGAGCGGTTCCGGATGGCCCTGCGCCGCGCCAAGGCGCAGGCCCGGCAGGCGCGCGCGGCCGAGCTGGACGCGCGGCTCGTCGCGCTGCTGCGGGACGCCGGCCGCGCCGGGGGGCGCGCGGCCTACCTTGAGCGCGTCGTCGTCAAAAGCGGGGGGCGCGTCTTCTTCCTCGGCGTCGCCGAGATCGACTGGATCGAGGCGGCCGGCAACTACGTCCGCCTCCACGCGGGCCGCGAGTCGCATTTAGTTCAAGGCACGATGAGCCGGCTCGAAGGGCGGCTCGACCCGAACGTCTTCCTGCGCGTCCACCGCTCGGCCATCGTCAACATCACGCGCATCAGGGAACTGCACCCGCTCTTCCACGGCGAGTACGCCATCAAACTCGCCGGCGGCAAGGAACTCACGTCGGGCCGCGGCTACCGCGACAACCTGCAACGGCTCCTCGAAAACGCCTTCTGAAACTCCCCGGCCGAACGCCCCCCGACTCTGCGTTGGTACGTCTTCCGAGCCGGCGACGGTTCGTCCTCCCCGCCGGCCCGCTCGCCCGCCGCACGCAACGATTCGTCAGATTTGAGTGGGCCGCCGGGGCGTCCCTCCGCTAACCTCGCGGCGCAATCGAAACAACCCCGCCGCTGGCGCGGGCCGCGAAGGAGAACACCGTGAGAACGTTCAGAATCTCTTCCCTCTTTGCCTGCCTGCTCCTGCTCGCCGCGACGGCGGCGGCGCAGGCGGACGCGAGATCGGAGGCGCAGAAGTGGAACGTCAGCGAGGCCGACCTCGCGGCGATCAAGCAGGCCGCGACCGACTACTGCGAGAGCTGGTACGAGGGCGGCGCGGAGAAGATCGAGCGGGCCGTGCACCCCGATCTGGCGAAGCGGATCGTCCGCACCGACCCGCAGTCGAAGAACAGCCGCCTCGATCACATGGGCGCGATGCGGCTCTACCAAGGCGTGCGGTCGGGCTACGGCAAGAACACGCCGAAGGAGAAGCAGCTCAAAGAGGTGACGGTGCTCGACGTTTTCGGCAACACGGCGAGCGTCAAGGCGGTGATGTCCGACTGGATCGACTACATGCACGTCGCCAAGTTCAACGGCCGCTGGGTGATCGTCAACGTGCTCTGGGAGATGAAGCCGCAGCCGCAGCCGCAGCAATAATGAGGACGCCCGCGCCTTACGAGCGAAGTTACGTGAGGTTGACACAGCCGGCGAACGGGGGACGAGCGTAATGTCTGAGCAGCGCAAATCGATCAGGTCGTGCCGGCGGCGTAAATCGCTCGGGGTCGTGCTCGCACTGTGCGCCGCCTTCCTCCCGGCGTCGCCGGCCGCCGGGAACTGGCCGCAGTGGCGCGGCCCTGACTTGAACGGCGTGAGCGGCGAGCGGAACCTGCCGCTGCGCTGGGGCGCGGAGGAGAACGTCGCCTGGAAGTTGCCCCTGCCCGGCGCGAGCGCGTCCACGCCCGTCGTCTGGGGCGACCGGGTCTTCCTCAACGTCCCGGAAGGCGAGGAAATCTACCTCTGGTGCGTCGATAAAAAACGGGGCGCGCTCGTCTGGAAGAAGCCGCTGCGCGGCGGCGCGGCGGCGCTCAGAGTCCACCCGAAGCACAACCCTTCGACCCCCTCGCCCGCGACGGACGGCCGCGGCGTTTACGTGCTCAACGGCTACGGCTCCCTGCGGAGCTTCGACTTCTCGGGCCGCGAGGCGTGGGCGCGCGATCTGCAAAAGGACTACGGCCGCTTCGGCCTGAACTTCGGCTACGCCTCCTCGCCGCTGCTCTACGAAGACTCGCTCTACGTGCAGGTCTTGCGCGCCACGCGGGCCAACGACCCTTCGTACATCCTGCGGATCGACAAGCGGACGGGGAAGACCCTGTGGAAGATGGATTTCCCGGCCGACGCCATCAAAGCCGCGGAGTCCTATTCGACCCCGACCATCCTGCGCTACGGCAAGGCGGCGGAACTCGTCGTCAACGGCAGCGATCAGGTGACGGGCCACGATCTGGCGACGGGCCGCGAGTTGTGGCGCGTCGCCGGACTCAGCTCGGTTCCCGAGAACCCGCCCCCGCGCGTCGTGTCCTCGCCCGTCGCGGCCGACGGCGTCGTTTACGCCCCGGCCTCCTTCCGCCCGCTCGTGGCGCTGCGCGCGGGCGGGCGCGGCGACATCGCCGGCTCGCACCAGCTCTGGTCGTCGCGCAACGGCCCCGACATCCCCAGCCCCGTCACCGACGGCAAGTATTTCTACGTCGTCAACGACAAGGGGATCGCGCGCTGCCTCGACGCCAAGACCGGGCGCGAGGTCTGGGGGCCTGAAAGGTTGAAGCCGGGCAACTACAGCTCGTCGCCGGTCTTGGCCGACGGCCGCGTTTACGTCGTGAGCGAGGAAGGCGTGACCACGGTGCTCAGGGCCGGGCCGAAGTTCGAGGTGCTGGCCGAGAATTCTCTCGACGATTCCTGCCTCAGCTCCCCGGCCGTCTCCGGCGGGCAAATCCTCATCCGCACCGCGCGGCATCTTTACTGCATCGGCGCGCGCGCGGGCGCGCGGCGCTGAGAGCTTTACGGGCGGGAATCCGCCGCGACGCCCGACCAGACCATCCGGTGGAAGAGCTCGTCCATCTCCGCGGGCGGCACGCTCATCCCCCGATCCAACCACCACGACAGGAGCGAGAGCATCGCGCCCGCGAGCGCGTGCGCGAGGGCCGCGCGCGACGCCGCCTCCACCCC
>DATCVD010000685.1:0-3773 GCA_036567125.1 Pyrinomonadaceae bacterium
GGGCCGCCGCCCGCCGCGGCTAACAGAAGGGACGCCACGGCTGCCGCCGCGACGCCCCGCCGTGAAGGAACTCTGCCGCCCGCGGCGCGCACCGCTTACGCCTTCACCGCCAGCCCGTCGGCCTTCTCCTCGCCGGGCCGCAGCGCCTTGCTCGCCTTCTTCATCTCGCGCTCCAGTTTCTTAATCTGGATCAGGTGCTTCGGGTTGAAGGGCAAGCTGGGGTAGTAGCTGTTCGACTCGTGCGTGCAGAAGCAGCCGTCGGCCACTTCCTTGCGGCGCTGCTTCATCAGCTCGGAGCGCCAGAGCGACTGGAAGTTCCAGTCGTGGTCGCGCAGGTTGCCGATTGCCGCCTTGTTCTCGCAGGAGGAGACGGAGCCTTCGTCGTAGATGACCGCGCCGGCCGTCCCGGCGTAGCACTTCATCTGCGCCTTCTGCTCGCGCTGCGTCTGGTCGATGAGGCCGTGCATGTAGATGTCGATGGCGGCCTTGAAGAAGCCGGCCTCGCCGCCGTAGTTGTTCTTGATGGCGGCGTGGCGCGAGTCGTCGTCGATCATCCGCGCGAGCTTGGCGTAGCGCGTAGGATCAATGTCCAACTCTTTGGGATCGGCCGAGGGCGGGCGGATGTAGTTGAAGTTGACCTTGTCGGGCCGCAGGTCGTACTTCAAAAAGTCGTACCACTCGAAGATCGTGTCCTGATTCGTGTTCATGAAGCAGGTGCAGGTCTGGATGTCGAGCCGGCCGTACTCTTTCTTGATCTGCTGCAACTGCCTCGCCGTGTCGATGGCGATGTCCCACGAGCCGGGCTTCTGCCTGATCTTCTCGTGCTGACTTTTGAGGCCGTCGATGCCGAGCGCGACGGCGACGTTCAACTTCGGGCACTCTTCGAGGATGCGCGCCACGTCGGGGAGGATGCGCTTCTGAATCTGCCCGTTCGACATCAGGTAGACGGATTCGAGCCGGTTGTTCTCGTAGAAGGCGCGGACGATTTCGGGCAAGTCCTTGCGCGTGAACGGCTCGCCGCCCGCGAGGATGAGCACGCCGAGGTTGCCGCCGAGCGTCTCGGAGATTTTCTGAATCTCGTGCGTCTTCATCTGCAACTTCTTGCGCGGCCGGTCGTCCAGCTCGTCCGTGAAGAAGCAGTGCGTGCAGCGCATGTCGCAGACGGAGGTGACGAGGATGTTCAGGAGCACGGGCGAGAACGGCTGGCCGATCGCCAGCTTCGCGTACCGCTTCAAAAGTTCTTTGGTCGTGTAATCCATGATCGCCTTTCGGAAATAACGCGGCCCGCCCGGCACCACCCCGCCCGCGCGCGGAGGCCGACACGGCGCGCGCCTTAAACTCTAACAGATAAGCGACTTCCGCGCACCCCGCGCGCGCCGGCCGGGCCGGAAGGTCTTTGCCGCGGAGAGTCTTTGATGCTAGTTGCCGTCGTCGCGCTCGCCGCGCGTTCGCAGGCCGAGGGCGCGCATGCGCCGGTAGAGGTGGCTGCGATCCAAGCCGAGCAGTTCGGCGGCGCGCGTGACGTTGCCTTCGGCCTCGGCCAGCTTGCGGCGGATGAACTCGCGCTGGTGCGCCTCGTTGGCCTCCCGGAAAGACGAGAACTTGGGGGACGCGGCCGGGGGCGGCTCCTCGCCGCCGGGCGCGGGCAGGTCGGCCGCCGAGACCCTCTGCTTCGCGTGCATGATGACGACGCGCTCGACCGTGTTGCGCAGCTCGCGGACGTTGCCGGGCCAAGAGTAGCTGGCGAGCGCGTCGAGCGCGTCCGCGTCGAAGCGTTTGGGCTGCTTGGTGTAGGCGGCGGAAAACTTTTTGTTGAAGTGTTCGACGAGGGCGGGCACGTCTTCGAGCCGCTCGCGCAGGGGCGGCAGCTCGAACGGGATGACGTTCAGGCGGTAGAACAGATCGGGGCGGAAGCGGCCCCGCTCGATCTCCTGTTCGAGCCTCCGGTTCGTCGCGGCGATGACGCGCACGTCAACGCGCACCTGCTCGTTGCCGCCGACGGGCGAGAACCGCTGATCTTCGAGCACGCGCAAGACCTTCGCCTGCACGCGCGCGCTCATGTCGCCCACCTCGTCGAGGAAGAGCGTCGCGTTGTCGGCCAGCTCGAACTTGCCGCGCTTCGGGTGCGTCGCGCCCGTGAACGCGCCGCGCGTGTGGCCGAAGAGCTCCGACTCGATCAACTCTTCCGGGATCGCCGCGCAGTTCAACTCGACGAACGGCGCGCCGGCCCGGCGCGACTGCGCGTGCAGCGCGTGCGCGACCAACTCCTTGCCCGTCCCCGACTCGCCGTAGATGAGGACGCGCCCCTCGGTCGGCGCGACGACCGCGATCTGCTTGCGGAGCGCGCGCATCGCCACCGACTCCCCGATCATCTCGCACTCGGCGGCCAGCTCCGCCGCGAGCGCGGCGTTCGCGCGCTCCAGCGCGCGCTGGCGCAGGGCGTTGCGGACGGCGAGCAGAGTCTTCTCGACCGACAGGGGCTTCTCGACGAAGTCGAACGCGCCGAGCTTCGTCGCGCGCACGGCCGTCTCGACCGTGCCGTGGCCCGAGATCATCACGACGGCGCAGTCCGCGCCCGCCGCCTTGAGGCGCGCCAGAGTTTCCAGCCCGTCGATGCCGGGCAGCCACACGTCGAGCAGCACGCAGCCGTAAGAGCGGCGGTCGAGAGCGCGCAGGGCGTCCTCGCCGCTGGCCGCCGTCTCGACCGCGTAGCCCTCATCTTCGAGCACGCCGCGCAGCGTCTCGCGGATGCCGCGCTCGTCGTCAACGATGAGAACAGAGTCCATAAAACAGAGGTCGGAGGCCAGAGGTTAGTAAAGACAGGTCAGCGGCTAGTCAGTCGTTCTTCTTCACCGACCTCCGACTTCTGCCCTCTGACCTCTGTTCTTTGCGTTTCTTCAGCGGCGGGCAGTTCGACGACGAAGCGCGCGCCGCGCGGGTGGTTCTGCTCGGCGCGGATGCGGCCGCCGTGATCGGTGACGATGCGCTGGACGATGGCGAGGCCGAGGCCGGTGCCGCGCCCGCGCGTCGTGAAGTAGGGTTGGAAGAGGCGCGGCAGGTCGCGGCGCGCGACGCCGTGGCCGGTGTCCGCGACTTCGACGAGGAGCAGCGAGCGCGCCGGGTCGTGGCCCGTGGCGACGGTGACGCGGCGCTCGTCGGTCGCGGCCTCGACGGCTTCGAGCGCGTTGTCGATCAGGTTGACGAGGACGCGGCGCATCTGTTCGGGGTCGAGCATGGCGGCCGGCAGCGCGTGCGCGAGCAGCACGTCGAGGCGGACGCCGCCGAGCCGGTCTTCGTAGAGCGCGATTGACTGGCGGACGACCTCGTTCAGGTCGGCGGGTTCGAGCCGCGCGTGCGGCAGGCGCGCGAAGCGCGAGAACTCGTCGACCATCGCCTTGAGGCCCGCGACCTCGCGCGTGATCGTCGCCGTGCAGTCCTCGACCACGCGCGAGACGTGTTCGAGATCGCGCGCGGGCAAGACTTCCGCGCGCCCGTCGCCGAGGTCGAGCAGGTCGGCCGACGGCGCGTCCGAGTGGCCGTTGCCGCCCGCGCCCGGCGTCAGGGAGGCGTCGCGGCCGGTGGCGCGGCGGAACTGCCGGGCGATGCGCTCGGCCGAGAGTTGGATGGGCGTGAGCGGGTTCTTAATCTCGTGGGCCATGCGGCGCGCGACCTCGCTCCACGCGGCGGCGCGCTGCGCGGCGAGCAGCTCGGTCAAGTCTTCGATGACGATGACGACGCCGCGGCCCGCTTCGGCCGGCGTGTCGAGCGCGGTC
>DATCVD010000686.1:0-2431 GCA_036567125.1 Pyrinomonadaceae bacterium
CGCGGCCGGCCGCGCGTCGGCTTGGGTTTGAGACTGCCGCTGTTCGGCGGTCTGCTGCTGCGCGTCGGTCTGCGTCGCGGGCGGGTGTTCTGCGAGGACGCGGGCGACGTAGGCGGTGAGCAGCGCGGCGCGTCGGGTGTCGTACTTCTCGACCCACTCGGGCGCGGGCCAACTGCCGTCGGGGCGCTGGCGCGAGGCGAGCCAGCGGCGCGCGCCTTCGGGCACGCCTTCGTCAACCTCGACGAACCGGGCGGCGTCGCGGAGGAAGCGCAGGGCGTAGGCCGTGAGCGCCACGTCCGGCGGGCCGTCAGTCCAGTAGGCGAAGCCGCCGTCGGCGGTGCGGTAGGAGAGCAGTCGGTCGTAGCCGATTTGCAGGTAGCGCCGGGCCTTCGTGATGAGCGCGGCGCGCTGCGGTGAGTCGCCGCCCGCGCCCGCGTGGTGGCGCAGCACGAGCAGGGACGGGTAGGCGGACGAGACGGTCTGCTCGCCGCAGCCGTTCGGGCGCGACATGATCGCCTCGACGCTCTCGAAGGCGTGCGCCATCAGGTTCGGATAGACCTTCAGCTCCGCGCGCGCCGAGCGCGCGACGGCCTCGGCGGGCACGAGGGCTTCGAGCGCGGCCCCGTCGGCTCCGAGCAGCCGCGTCTCGGTCTGCGCGATCTCTTCGCCGTCGGGGTGGACGTGGACGCCGCGCTCGACGGCGTCGGACGAATCGGGGGCGACGGCCGTCACGCGCTGCTTGCCCTCTTTGACGGAGGCGGTCGCGCGCAGATCGAACGTCTCGCGCGAGGCGTCGCCGGCCGCAACGTCCGCGCTCTTCTCGGCCGGGCCGAGCAGGGTGAACCAGTCTTCGGGCTTGACGGAGACGGCGACGCGCTGCGGGCGTTCGAGGTAGTTGCGCAGGACGACGGGCAGGGAAATCTCGTCGCCCTCGGTGAGCACGCGCGGCGGATCGTGTTCGACGAAGAAGGGGCGGAAGGCGCGTATCTCGCGCTCGGCGGTGCCGAGTTCGCCCGTCGCGGTCGAGGCGATGGCCGAGACCTTCCACGTCGTGATGTTGTCGGCGAGCTTGAACTTCAACTGCGCGCGCCCGCCCTCGTCGGTCAGGAGTTCGGGCTGCCAGTAGAGCGTTTCGGGGAAGTCCTTGCGCAGCCGCGGCGTCTGGACGGGCGGGGGCGCGCCCGGCGCGGCTTTAGCCGCAACGCCGGGTTTGAGTGCCAGCAGCGACATGCTGCTCGTGTTCGCCAAATCCTGCACCTGCGACGCCACGATCTCCACCGTCTCGCTGACGGTGCCGAGGTCGAGCCGGAGATCGAACTGCGCGAGCGCGGAGGCGCGCACCGGCACGTCGACGACGATCACGTCCTTGAAGCCCGCGGCCTGCGCGCGCAGCCTGTAGAGGCCGGAGCGCAGGTTGCGGAGCACGTACTTGCCGTCCTCGTCGGTCGCGGCGGTGTAGCTCAGGCTCTCCTGCTGGTGCGTGGCCGTGACGGTGGCGTTCGGGACGACCGCGCCCTGCGGGTCTATGACCGTGCCGGTGATCGCGCCGGTCGCGCCGGAGAAGGTCGTGACGGGCGCGACGGCCGGCGGCGCTTTGTCTGCCGCCGACTGCTCGGAGGCGACGGCCGAGAAGTCCGCGACCGTGAAGTCGTCGGGCGTGCCCCGCGCCCCGTCGGGGCCGGCGCTGCGCAGCGTGACGAAATCGATCTTGCGCGTGACGGGCGTGACGGCGACGCGCTTCTCGTCTCCCGCCTGCGCGCCCTCGACGCGGTCGGCGTAGCGCACCTCCGAGCGGAAGGCCGCGTAGTAGTCGCGGCCCCAGTGGTCGCGCAACTGCGCGGCGCTGAGGCCCCCGGCGCGCAGCAGGTCGCGCAGTTGCGCGTCGTCCTTCGGCATCGTGCCGCGCGAGACGTGGGAGGCCGCGACGGCCGCGTAGGCGAGCGCGCGCGTCTCTGCGAAGTAGTCGGTCGAGAAGGCCCAGACCTCGAAGTCGTCCGAACCGTACGGGCGCGGTTCGGGGTCGAGCCGTCCGTCGGGGCCGGCGCTCGTGACGCGGAAGACGTAGTGCGCGCCGGAGACCGCGAAGCGCAGCGCGTAGGCGCGGCCCCAGCGGTCGCGCAGTTTGTCGAAGTCGAGTTGGTGCGCGCCGAGCAGCTCGCGCTTGAGCGCTTCGGGGCCGGTGAGGTGCGAATTCGCGCGGCGGCGGTAGTCTTCGACCGCGCGGGCCATCAGCTCGCCCGTCGGGCGGAAGTAGGGGCGGCGCGACGCGACGACGTGCCAGTCGTCCTCGCTCCCGACTTTTTTGTCCGCGCCCGCGCTCCACAACCGGAGCACGTCCAGCTCGCGCTCGACCGCGAACTCGGCGCGGTAGGGCGTGCCCCACGGATCGCGCAGGGAGTCGGGCGCGACGCCGGCCTCGGCGAGCACGCGG
>DATCVD010000687.1:0-2234 GCA_036567125.1 Pyrinomonadaceae bacterium
CGAGCCGGCGGCTCTTGGCGCAGGCCCGGCCGCGTGGTCGTCGCCGCGGTCGCGGTTTACGGCGCGGCGACGATCGGCTTCGGCCTCTCGCGCCTGTTCTGGTTCTCGTGCCTGATGCTCGCCGCGGCGGGCGCGGCCGACACGGTCAGCACCGTCATCCGGCAGACGGTCAGACAGCTCGTGACGCCGAACCGGCTGCGCGGCCGCATGACCTCGGTCAACATGATCTTCTTCATGGGCGGCCCGCAACTCGGCGAACTCGAAGCCGGCCTGCTCGCGGCCGCCGTCGGCGCGCCGCTCTCGGTGGTCGTCGGCGGCGTCGGCTGCCTCGTCGCCGTCCTCATCGCCACGCGCAAGGCGAGGGAACTGCTCGACTACGAACTGCCCGGCGCGGGCCGGCCGGCGGGCGACTGACAACGGACGACCGACGGCCTTATAATTTCCGCACGGTGGACGACGTGACGATCTCCGGTTGGGCCGGCGCGGCGTTGAGCACGTATCAGGATCACGTCGTCGCGCACGTCGTCGGCGCGGCCGTGCTCGGCCACTTCGTGCGCGACGAGGCGCTGCACCTCGTGCTCGACATCAACTTCGTCTGGACGATCTTCGTGGACGGCGAGATGCTGCTGCGCCACGAGCGGCTGGCCCTCTCCGAGCTGGGCCTCACGGACGACGAGCGGGCCGCCCTCGAAGCCGAGTTCGACACGCTGCACGACGCGGCGGCGGACGCGCCGCCACTCTCGCTCACGCGCCGCGCGCCGCCCGGCTGCACGATCAAAGAGGTCGAGCTTTACGCGAGCGGCGAGCGCCGCAAATTGCTCGTGCGCGGCGAAACGTCGGGCCTCGTCGTCGAGACGGACGTGGGCACGGGCGAGATCGAAGTCGCAGATCTCGCCGGCTGAAGTTAGAAAACTTTCGGGCAGAAAACACGAGAGGGGAATCACGAGGATGCAGCCAACGCCGTCGCCACGGGCGACGAAGACAGACGCCGACGCGGTTGCGCGCCGCAGTTACACGCCCGGTCTCCCGCGCGCCGGCCGCCCCGCCCCGCGCGGCGGCGACGTGACCGAGCTAAGTGCCGCCGATCAGAGTCCCGGCGAAGCGGACGGCGCGAGCGACACGCTCGACGAAGTGGGCCGCCGCGAGCGCGAGGACATGCGCCCGCGGCTGCGCGACGAGCTTGGGCGCGAGCCGACCGAGGAAGAACTCGACGAGTGGCTGCGCCGGCACACGGAAGGGTACTAAGAATTAAGAATTAAGAATTAAGAATTCAGAAGTCAGAATAAAAAGCGGAAGCCGGGCGAAGACCCTAACGGGTTCTTCGATCCGGCCTCTGTCTTCTTAATTCTTAATTCTTAATTCTTAATTTTCCCTCACGGCGTCTCGACGACGATCTTGTTGTCCACGCCGCGCACGCCGCGCACCGTCGTGGCGACGCGGGCGGCGCGGGTCTTGAGATCGTCGGAGGCGACCGTGCCGGTCAGCGTGACGCGGCCGTTGACGACCGTAACCGAGATGCCGAGCGAGCCGAGTTGCGCGTCGTCGAGGAGCGCCTTGTTGATCCGGGATTCGAAGTCGGCGTCGGTCGGCGGCGCGCTGGCTGCGGGCGTGGCGGCGGGCGCGGGCTGGGTGATGACGACGGGCGCGGGCTCGGTCGTGACGGGCGGCGGCTGCACGATGACGGTCGGCGGCTGCGTCATGGCCGGGAGCGGCGTCGGGACGGTCGGGTAGGGCGTCGGCACGGTCGGGATCGGCGTCGGCGCGGCCGCCGAGACGTTGACGTTCGTGTCCGTGGCGTCCGATCCCATGTTCATGAAGAGAAAGACGACGAGCGCCGTGATCGCGACGGCCGCCAGCGCGACGGTCGCCACCATGCCCGTCGAGAACCCTTGCCGCTCCGGCACGCGCCGGGTCTGCGTGTAGTACTCCTCGCGCCGCGCGTTCGGCGTCTCCACCACCACGCGGCTCTTGCGCTGTCGCTCCTCGTCGTGTGCCATGCGTGTCAAGTCTCCTTGCGTTAACTTTTTCTACTCAGAACTGCGCGCGAGGGAGTCGGGGAGATTATAGACCCGGCCTGTTCGCCGTGCGAACGACGCGGCGAGACGCGCGCCCGCGATCTGCAAAGAGATGGCGGGCGCGCGCCTTGCCGGTTGAACGATCAAGTTAGTTCCGACGGCCGCCGCGACGGCTGCGCCGGATGAGATAGCCGCCGCCCGCGCCCGCGGCCGCGCCGG
>DATCVD010000688.1:0-9757 GCA_036567125.1 Pyrinomonadaceae bacterium
TAGACCTCCGGCTCGGGCTCGCCGCCGGCCCCGCCGCGGTAGCCCGTGACGACGGCGTCGAAGGTGAACATCTCGGAGCGCGGGACGTTGAACCGCAGCATGCGCGCGCCCGTCTTCTCCCCGGCCGAGAAGACTTCGTCCGCGCCCAAGCCGCGCGAGTAGTCGAAGAGCGCGGCCGTGGCGGGCGAGCGGCCGTCGCCGCCGTTGTCCGCGTTCGCCACCGAGACCGTGCCGGACGCCGATCTGATCCCGACGACGCGGAACTCGACGTGCGGCACGTAGGCGTTCGACGAGTTGTTCGTCAGCGTCCAGTCGGCCCGGTAGACGCCGCCGGCGAGGCCGGCCGAGCCGTCGACCATCGCCCACTGGACGAGGGCCGTGATGTCCTCCTTCACGCGGCGGCTGATGACGACCGAGGAGACGTTGCTCGGCCGGGTCTCGTAGAGGCCGACGCGGCCGTCGACGAGCGAGCGCACGCGGTAGAAGTTCTCGCCGTCGGGCTGATCGGCGAGCGCGATGCTCGTCTGGTCGCCGCCGACCGCGGCGATCTGCCGCCAGTTCTGGCCGTCGGCCGAGCGGTCGATCTCGTGGCCGCGCTCGCCGCCGTGGCCCTGCCACGAGAGGGTGAGCGCGCCGTCGAAGTCGAGCGGCTTACCCGAAGCGTCCGTGAAGTCGCCGGCGAGGGGTTGGAGCGTGGCCGGGGCCGCGCCCTTCGTCAGCACCGTGTTGAGGGTGAATTCCGTCGGCCCGTTCGCGAAGCCGATGACGCGGTGCTTGTAGGTGCCCGGCTTCTTGACGACGTAGCTCACGGACTCCGGGCCGCCGGGGCTGAGCGAATCGTCCACCACGTCGCCGTCCGGGCCGACTAGCTCGTAGTCGAGGTCGGGCAGGTCGTCGACGGGCGTGCTGGCGGCGATGAACCATTCGGCCGTGGCGTCGATGCGGTAGACGGAGGAGCCGACCTCGAACGGGAACTCGGCGTAGGTCACACCCTTCGTTTCGGGGAGGTAGCCGGTCTGGTCGTGCTGGACTCCGCCGTCGCCCGCGAGGACGGTGCCCCTGATCTGCGGCAGCGTCTCGCTCGTGAGCGCGCCGGGGCTGGACGGGCCGGGCTTGAAGTAGAAGGGCATGCGCAACGATTCGCCGCCGTCGCTGCGGTTGGCCGTCACGTACCACTGCATCTGGATCAGCTCGAAGACGACCTGCGTGCCGTTGGTCTTCGAGGCCATCACGTCGCGCAGCAGGTCGCCGTCGAAGTTGGCGTTGACGGTGAACGTGGCCTCACCATTCGCCGGCACGGTCACGCTCGGCTGCGAGAGCGAGACGCCGATGCCTGAGAGTTGCAGGTCGCGGCTGTTGGCGACGCCGAGGTTGTAGGTTCCGCCCTGACCCGACAGATCGCGGATCGTGACGGTGACGGGGGTCGAGGACGTGACGCGGCTGTTGGCGACCGGAACCTCGCCGTAGGAATGGCTGCCGAGGATGCCGGGCGTCGCGACGCCGTCGCCCTCCACGCCCATCAGGGCCTTGGCGTTGATCGCCTCCTTCACGTCGATCAGGCCGCCGCCCTGCGAGATGACGCGGTCGGCCGTCAGGCCGTCCGGTTTGGGCACGCCGGCCTCGTTGCGCATGTTGGTCGCCGTGTTGATCATCGCGGTGCGGATCATGTCGGGCGACCAGTCCCAGTGGGCCTGCTTGATGAGAGCGGCGGCCCCGGCCGCGTGCGGCGAAGCCATCGAGGTGCCGTCAATCGCGATGTAGTAGGGCGAGCCGGTCGAAGCCGCGCCGAGCGCGCCGAGCAGGCTGGCCGGCGGGGCGGCGGCCAGCACCTGCACGCCGGGCGCGGACACGTCGGGCTTGACCTGACCCAAACCGCGCACCGGCCCCTTCGAGCTGAAGTCGCCCATCCCGCCGACGAAGGGGCCGCCGTAGAAGGGGTTCATGCGGAGCGGCAACTCCGAGACGGTACCGTTCGGCGGATCGACGCTGTTGTTGTCGTTCGACAACATGGCGTCGACGAGGGCGTCCGCGTCGGCGGCCGAGATGGTGGCCGACGGGATCGTGCCCTTGGCGGCGGTCGCGGCGGTCTGCGTGCTGACGTAGAGGACGCCGACCGCGCCCGCGGCCGCGGCCGCGTTCGAGACGTAGGCGAAGGTCGGGACGGTCTGGGTTTTGACGAGCGCGATGCGCCCGGCAACGGTCGCCGGCCAAGGCTGCGCAGTGGTGCTGACGAGGACGTAGCGTTGCGCCATCGAGTTAGCCGGTGGGGCGGGTGCGCCGGCCATCGGGTAGGCCGGCCGGCGGCCGAAGCCGGGGGCGGCCGGCAGGCTCTTCGCGGGCGTGACCGCGCCGACTTGCGTCGCGGGGACGGCCGACGCCTGAAGCAGGTCAACGGAGAAGGGGTCTTTGGGGTGCGTCGAAGCGCCGACGGAGATGACGTGCGTGCCGGCCGAGGGCGCGCCGACGGTGTTCTCGCCCGTCGGGTTGGTCGGCGTCGGCCGCCCGCTGTTGCCGGCCGAGGCGACGACGGTCGTGCCCGTGAGCGCGGCGTTGCTGGCGGCGACCGCGGTGGGGGCGTCGGGGCCGCCCGCGCCGCCGAGGCTCATGTTGATGACGTGCGCGACCGGCTTGGCGTGGCCCGTCGGGGAGAACTCGGAGACGGAGTCTTCGAGCGCCATGATGGTGTTGCTCGACAGGCAGCCCCCCGTGGGCTGAACCTGATCGACGGTGGAGATCGCGTCGCTGCACACCTTGTAGGACATGAGGCGGGCCTGCGGGGCCATGCCGTGCAGCCGCTCGCCCTTCGGGCCGAGCGCCACGTAGCCGGCGGCGGTCGAGGCGACGTGCGTGCCGTGGCCGAAGCCGTCGTTGACGGCGAGGTCGGCGAGCGGCAGGTAGTAGATCACCTTCCGGTTCGTGTTGGCCGCCGCCGTGTCGGGCGCGACCGCGAGGCGCGGGGGCGTCGGGTCGCCGCCGAACATCGGGTGCGTCCAGTCGACGCCGGAGTCGATGACAGAGATGTTGACGCCCTGCCCCTCGAAGCCTTCGCGCTCCTGATTGAACGGCGTCAACTCCTTGACCGCGCCGTAGACCTGCGTGGCGCGCGTGTACTCGACGCTCGTACTCAGGTCGGGCCGGAGCGTCTCGTCCGGGTGAACCTTCTTCACCTGCGGCATCGCCTCGATGGCCGCGAGCGCGGACGACGGGACACTCATCGCCAAGCCGTTATAGACGAGCGTGTAGCGCAGCGGCACGTTGGCGGCGACCCGGCCGTCGTAGTTGGGGACGGCGCGCGTGGTGACCGCGGCGGCGATGCCGCTGGCCCCGAGTTCACCCACGAAGGCGTCTTGCTTGGCTCTCAGCCCCGCGCGGTAAGCCTGTAGCTGCTCGGTCGAAAGGGCCGCGCCGGACTGCCGCGCGCGGGCGGCGTAAACGGCCGCCGGCTCGTCCTTGAGTTCGACGATGACGGCCACGGTTCCACCGCCGGACGCGGAGACGATCCAGAGAGTTTGCAACGCGACCGCCGCCGACAGCGCGGCGAAGGCCAAGTATCTCAGTGTGCGAATCATGGTGTGCTGTATGCCTCCTGTGCTGGGTGCGCCGAGGGCGTGGCCGGGCCGCAACTCCCGCCGGGGAAGCGGGATGGCGGTTGGGCGCGCGCCGGGGCGCGGACTTATTCAGCTACAATTCGGGCGAGCCGTCGGTGACGACGGCCGATCCTTGCACGGCGGCTCGGGGCCTCTGGAGGGACGCGTACACTCTATTCGGGATGGTTGAGAAATTCTTGAGCGTGAGTTGAGCAAGGGCGGAGGCGAGGGCTAGGCCGACAAAAAAAGGCGGGCGTGGCAGTACGTCTTCCCGCCGCCGCAGCGTTCAGCCGACACGTAGCAGCACTGCCCGCCGCCGCCACGGGTAGTGTGGCGAGAAATACTTTGAGGCGAGAAGAGGTACCGAGTGACTTCTATCAGGCGACGACACCGAAGAGGCTCTCGACGACCTTTGCCCAAACCGAGAGAACCCGAGGGGCGGGTAATACCTGACAGACTATTCTTTCAATACTGCCGCGCAGACTAACGTGTACCGTCGGCCAGCCGCGCTCCGAGACGCCGGATTCGAGTGCCACGACTTAGGCGGCGGGTTTACTTTCTGGACGGGCGGCCTCCCTTCTCACCTGCGCTTCGGCCCGGCCGATTTCGAAGCCCTGTGGCGGCTCCACCCGGCGGAGTACCACGAAATCCTGATGCGCGGCAGGGCCGTGAAGACGCCGCGCTGGCAGCAGGCTTTCGGGATGGACTACCGCTACACGGGCCGCGTGAACCGGGCGCTCCCCGTCCCGCCGCTCCTCGACCCGCTGC
This sequence comes from Pyrinomonadaceae bacterium, assembly GCA_036567125.1. Taxonomy (GTDB): domain Bacteria; phylum Acidobacteriota; class Blastocatellia; order Pyrinomonadales; family Pyrinomonadaceae; genus JAIVGV01. The sequence goes on from DATCVD010000688.1 coordinate 4,356, forward strand.
TCGCTTGGGCGCGCGGCCTCGTCGACGAACGTCTCAACAGCCTGCTGGTCAACTGGTACGACGGATCGCTCGGGCACTACATGGGGCGACACCGGGACAGCACCGGGGAGATGATCGAGGGTGCGCCGATAGTGACCGTCTCGCTCGGCGAGGAGCGGGTCTTCAGGCTGCGCCCGTACCGCGGTGAGGGACGCCGGGACTTCCCCGCGCGCGACGGGGCGGTCTTCGTCATGCCCTACGAGACGAACCGGGCGTGGGCCCACGAGGTGCCGCGCGCCCGCAAGTCGCAGGGCAGAAGAATCTCCGTCACGTTTCGCGGCTTCGTCGCAAATTAGTGCGAGGCTCCCCTTGCCGGAGGTGGCGGCGCTTTGGCCGGGGTGCAAACCCCCTCGCGCCGGGCAGCGTAGAATCTCGGCTAGAATGTCATCGTGCACCTACGTAACTTCAAGGTCGGGCGCGCGGCGGGTGATGGCGGGCGTTAGAGGCGAGGCCGGGTTGTGCGTCGCCCGCTCGGCGGGACGCACCAGACGTAAGGCGGGCCGCGATGCACACGCGCCCCGACTCTAACCTTGCCCTCCCCGCCGGGCGAGGTTCGCGATGACGACTATCAACTCGGTCAACTCCACCGGCTTCGCGACGTGCATCTCGAAGCCCGCGCGCATCGCCCGCAGGCGATCCTCGGCCCTCGCGTAAGCGGTCAGCGCGACGGCCGGCGTCATCCCGCCGCCGTCGGCGGGCAGCGCCCTCACGCGCCGGATCAACTCGTACCCGTCCTCGCCGGGCATCCCGATGTCGCTGATCAGGACGCCGAATTTTTCACCCGTCAGGGCTTCGAGCGCCTCCCGGGCAGACGAGGCGGTTGTCACCTGAGCACCGCACTGGCCGAGTCCCGCGGCGAGCAGTTCCCGCGCGTCCTGCTCGTCGTCGACGACGAGGACTCTTAACCCGTCCAGCCTCTCGGGACATTCGTGCGCGGGCAGCGTGTCGCGGGCCGCCGGGTGCACGCGCTCTTCCGCCTCCTCCCTGCGGTGGATGGGTGACACCGGCAGCGAGACGGTGAACGTCGACCCCGCGCCTTTACCCCCGCTGTCGGCACGTACCGCTCCGCCGTGCAACTCTACCAAGTGGCGCACGATGGCAAGTCCCAGCCCCAGCCCGCCGTGCCGCCGCGTCGTCCGCTGGTCGGCCTGCCGGAAGCGCTCGAAGACGTGCGGGAGGAACTCCGGCGCTATCCCGGCACCCGTGTCGGCGACGGCTATCTCGACGTGTGAATTCACCCGCTCAAGCCTGACCTGCACGCGCCCGCCGCGGGGCGTGAACTTGACGGCGTTCGTCAGCAGGTTCCACACCACCTGCTGGAGGCGCGCCGGGTCGCCCATGACGGTCTCGACGCCGGTGTCGATCACCTTCTGCAAGCGGACGCCCTTGGCCTCGGCCGCGGGCCGCACCGATTCCACGGCCGCGTCGATGAACGAGTGCGGATCGACGGGCAGGACGTCGAGGCGGAGCTTGCCCGTGACGATGCGCGACACGTCGAGCAGATCGTCGATGAGCTGCGCCTGCGAGCGGGCGTTGCGCTCGATGGTTTCGAGCGCCTTCGCGGCACTCTCGGCTTCGAGCTGGCCGCGGCGCATGAGCTGCGACCAGCCGAGGATGGCGGTGAGCGGCGTCCGCAGCTCGTGCGAGACGGTGGCGAGGAACTCGTCCTTCAAGCGGTTGGCCCGCTCGGCCTCCGCCCGCGCCTCGCGCTCGCGATTCAGGAGGTCTTCGCGCTCCGCCTCGGCGCGCTTTCGGTCTTCGATGTCGATGCTCGCGCCGAACCACGTCTCGACGTTCCCGGCCGTGTCGCGCACCGGCAGCGCCCGCGCGAGGAACCAACGGTATCCGCCGTCGGCCCGTCGGTAGCGCACCTCGACCTCGTAAGGGGAGTTACTCGTGCGCGCCTCCTCCCACCGGGCGAAACACGTCTCGCGGTCATCGGGGTGCACGGCCTCGCCCCACCCGAACCCGGCCGACCGCTCGGGCGTCATCCCCGTGTACTCGTACCACCGGTCGTTGAACTCGGAGGCGCTGCCGTCGGCCGCGCTGACCCAGACGAGGGCCGGGACGGTGTTGGTCAGCGTCCGCAGCCTCTCCTCCGACTCGCGCAGCGAGCGGGCCGCCCGCGCGCGCTCTATCGACTCCCAGCAGCGGTTGGCGACCGAGCGCAGGAGCTCCACCTCCTGCGGCGACCAGCTCCGCGGCTCCTTCTGGTGGACGGCCATGCCCGCCACGAAGCGACCGCCCTTGAGCAGCGGCATGCTGACGACCGCCCTGATCATCGTCCGGCGGTAGGCCGCCAGATCGTCGGCCGTCACGCGCGGGTCGGCGTCCACGTCGGTGACGACGTACGGCTCCCCGACCCGGCTCAGCCGCAGGGCCTCGGCCCCGAACTGCGACATCGCGAAGCGGCCGACGATGCTCGGGACGCCGCGCGTGTAGTCGCCCGTCAGAAGGAAGTGGTCTTCGTCGGCCTCGACCTGCGCGTAGGCGCACCTGTCCGCCCCCAAGTGCTCGCCGAGCAGGCGGGCGGAGGCGGCCACGATCTCGTCGGGGTCGCTGAGGGTGCGGACGGCGTCGTCGAGCCGGATGAGAAACTGGTCGCGGGCCTCGCGCCTCTTCCGTTCCGTGATGTCCCGGATGATGCCGGTGAAGACGTGTCTGCCTCCCCGGCGGAACTCGCCGAAGGACACTTCGAGCGGGACCTCGTGCCCATCCCTGTGCAGCCCCGGCAACTCGATGCCGTCCCAGTTGACGTGCCTGCGGCCCGTCTCCACGTAGCGTTCGAGGCCCGCTTGGTGGAGGCGGCGCAGGTACTCGGGCATGAGCACGGAGAGGGACTGGCCCGCCAACTCCTCCGGCCTGTAACCGAAGACCTTCTCGGCGGCCGGGTTGATGAACAGTATCCGGCTGCCCCCGTCGATGGTGACGATGACGTCGGCGGCCGTCTCGGCCAGCGTGCGGAATCGCTCCTCGCTCTCCTGCAACCTCGCCTCGGCCCGCCTGCGCTCCGAGATGTCGTGGAAGGTCATCACGGCGCCAGAGACCCGCCCGTGGCTCCGGATCGGGGCCGACGTGCACAGCACCGGGAACTGGCTCCCGTCCTTGCGCGTGTAGACGGTCTCGTAGTCGCGAAGCGGCTCGCCCGTGCGGAGAACCTCGACAATCGGGCACTCCTCTACGGGGTGCGGCGAGCCGTCCTCGCGGAGGGAGTGAACCGTCTCGTGTTGGCCCTTGCCGATCAGTTCGCCCGCGTCGTAGCCGAGCATCTCAAGGGCCGCGCTGTTGGCGAAGGTGATGCGCCCCTCGCCGTCGAGGACGTGGATGCCTTCGAGGAGCGTGCCGGTGATGGTCTCGGTGAGGCCGAGCTGCTCGCCGAGCCGCTCCTCCGACAGGCGGCGCGCGGTGTCGTCGCGTATGATCTTGGCGAACCCGCGCGCGCCGCCCCGCTGGTCGCGGAGCAGCATCAGCATCCCGTCGGCCCAGAAGCGCGAGCCGTCCCTGCGCAGGTGCCACCGCTGGTCTTCGGCGCGGCCTTCCCTGAGCGCCGTCTCCATCTCCGACAGGTGGGCGCCCCGCTCGCGATCCTCGGGCGTGAAGATGATCGACGCGTGCTCGCCGACCCACTCCCCCTCGGCGAAGCCCAGCAGGCTCCCGACGCCCGGGTTCCAGCTGGCGATGCGGCCTTCGAGGTCGGTCGCGAAGACGGCGAAGTCGTGGACGTTCTCCGCGATCAGGCGGAAGAGCTCCTGACTGTCTTGGGAAGTTTCTTTTGCCATTCCCCGTAGTGCGGGCAGAGTCCGCGCCGCGTCAGGCGGCGTAGCGGCTGACGATCTCGCCGAGGAGTTCGAGCTCGATGGGCTTGCTGAAGCAGTCGACCGCCCCGGCCGCCAGCGCCTCGTCACGCCAGTTGCCCTCGCAGTGCGCCGACATCGCCACGATGGGGACGCGACACGTCTGCGACTGCTCGCGGATGCGGCGCGTCGCCTCGACGCCCGTCATCACCGGCATGCGCAAATCCATCAGGATGAGATCGATCTCGGAGCAGTGGGCGGCGGCGGTCTCCACGGCCTCCCTGCCGTTGACCGCCTCCAAGACGTGACAGCCATTCATCTCCAGCAGCATGCGGATGAAAGCTCTGGTGTCGTCGAAGTCCTCGACGACCAGTACGGTCCGGTCGGGCACACTTCCCCTCCTCGAAAGTTAAAATGGGGGTTATGACAGTTCGGGGGTTTAAGACCGCTCCAGCCTAAAACCTTTCGGCGGCGGAGTCTAGGCCAACTCGGGCTATGTTTTAAAAAAGAGTCTGGCCTCCGTCGATGACCTCTTTGACTCGGCCCACCTCGCCCGTCTCCAGCCTGACCTTGATGCCGTGCGGGTGGTGAGGCGATTTCGTCAGCACGTCCCTGACGACGCCGCGGGTCAGTCGCCCCGTGCGCTGATCCTGCTTCATCACAATATCGACCGTGAGCCCCGGCCTCACGTCCTTCCGCTCACTGCCGTCCATAAGTCACCGCCCCCCTTTACCCCTCATCATACGCGAGGAAGTTGACGGCGTTCTGCTCCAAGTTCTCCCGCCCGTGGTCGTACCTCATGACGGTCTTCGGGTCTTTGTGCTCCGACATCATCCGCACCTGCCGGCAGGTGAGTCCAGAATCGAGCGCACGGCGTCCCGCAAAGACTGAGGGACGCCGTGAGCAACTCGGAGGAGGGGAAGCGCGCCATTCTGGCGGGCGCGCCAACTCCGCGCCAAGTGGCCAAAGCGGCGTGAACGTGGAGGGGCTAAACCAAAGGCCAACCACCTTCTGAGTGGTTGGCCCTGAAAGAGAAGTGGCGGAGAGGGTGGGATTCGAACCCACGGTGGCTTTCACCACTCCGGTTTTCGAGACCGGTGCACTAAACCACTATGCGACCTCTCCGCAAAAGACGAGAAGGGTTAGAGGCTGGGGGTTTAGAGGTTAGTTGCACTCGCGGAGTCTTCACTAACCTCTGTCCTCTGACTCTCTGACCTCTAGTTTCCGACGGGCGCGGAAGAACCGTTGCATCAGCTCGCGGCAGTCGGCTTCGAGCACGCCCGCCGTCAGTTCGATCCGGTGGTTCAAAGCGTCGTTGTCGCAGACGCGGAAGACTGACTCGACCGCGCCGGCCCGCTCGTCGCGCGCGCCGTAAACCAGACGCCTCACGCGCGCCTGCACCAGAGCGCCCGCGCACATCGCGCACGGCTCGACGGTGGAATAGACGGTCGCGCCCACGAGCCGGAACACCCCCGCGCGCCGCGCGGCCGCGCGCAGGGCGACGACTTCGGCGTGGGCCGTCGGGTCGCAGTCGGTGCGCGTGCGGTTGCCGGCCGCGGCCAGCAACTC
>DATCVD010000689.1:0-5760 GCA_036567125.1 Pyrinomonadaceae bacterium
CGGCGGGCGCTGCGTGTGGGAGGCGCTGAGCCACGCCGCGAGCGCCGCCGGGTCGGCGGCGAACTTGTTCCGCACGATCACGTCCAGCTCGCTCACGGCGTTCGTGCCGCGCTCGATTGACCCGTCAATCGCGGCCGTCGCCGACACCTGCGCCTCGCGCTCCCGAATCGTCTGCGTGATCGCTTGCGCGAAAGCCTCTATGTCGTCGGCGAGGTCTTCGAGAAAATCTTCGGGCAGCCCGCGCCGCGTGAACTCCGACTTGAGCGGGAGGGCGTCCACGGCGAAGGCGCGGGCCGTCGAGAGCAGCGCCTGATCGCTGACCGAGCGCGGCGCGCGGAACTTGTTTTCGAGGCCGGGCGTGGTGAGAGCCATCACGCGCGCGGTGCGGCTGATGGCTTCGAGGTCGCGCCGCAGCTCGTCGCGCGCGGCGGCCTTGCCGGCCGCGCCCTCCTGCGCCGCGCCCCGCCGCGAGCTCTGCGCGGAACTGTGCTCGTCAATCTCCGTGACGACCGCGTCGAGTCTGTTCAGAAGCTCCCGGCCGAGCGAATTTTCGGGGAACGCCGCCGCGCGCCCCGCGCCGAATTCGCGCACGCGCAGAAACATCTCGTACTTACGTCTTTCGATGTCTTTCATCGTGAGGTTCTCCTGTCGTTGGAAAGGTAAGGGAAGTTAGGACACGGAAGTGCGAGGAAGCTTCCCGGCCCGCTGGCGGGCGGCGTGTGCGAACTGAGGTGCCGCCCTGAGCCGCGGATTATACGCCCGGCCGCGCTCCACCGAAAGACTTTTTCTCGCCCCGGCGCGCGGCCGTGTCACGCCGCACCGCCCGCCCCGCGCGCCGTTCGGGCAATCTTTCGCCCCGTCTGAAGCGACTTTCCCGCCGCCTGTCGCGCCTGTCGCGCTGTCTGACGCGCCTGTCGCGCTGTCTGGGGCAGGTTTTACGCTGTATGAAGCGTCTTTCGCGCTGTCTGAACCGTCTTTCGCACTGTCTGAGGCGTGTTTCGCGCTGTATGGAGAGGGTTTCGCGCTGTACGGAGCATCTTTCGCAGTGTATGGGCAGGCTCGCGGGCTGATTCGGAAGGCTCCGGGCCTGTCTAAATCGTTGTGATGCTTACATTTGGAGCGGCCGACGCCGAATCGCCGTAAAATTCGCGCCGGCACGCCGCCTGTCAGAAAGAGGCGGGCTGATTCCCAAAGCGCCGACGATTCAGCTTCGACGCGCGGGGGCGCGACCGACCGCTTTAATCCCTCCCGGCGAGCAGTCGCCCGACCCTCTCGGCTATGGCCGTCGCGTCGTCCGCCTCCTCCACGATTGAAGTGGGCGTGCCGGCGCGGTGCGGCAGCGAGAGCGCGAACCGCTCCAACTCCGCGCCGGTCGCGCCGACCAGAACCGCGTCGAACAGCAGCACCTCGTAAGGGATGTCGCTCCCGATCAGCAGGCGCGCGGTCGAGAGGCCGTCGGCCGGGTGGCGGACGACCATGCAGTCGAGTCCCGCGAGGCCGTAGCGCAGGGCCGCGAGCAGGGCGTAGTCGTGCCCGACGTAGAGGACGCGGCGGCGGTGGGCGTGTGAGGGCACGGGGTATCAGGCGGGCGGCGGGTCTGGTATGATGCGGCCCGTTCCAGTCTTTGAACACAGGCAACGGCCGGATGCTTAGCTCACCCTCACTTTCCGAGTGAAGGGCGTCGCCGAGAAACGGGAAACTTCGGCGGCGAGCGCGAACCGGGACATTGTAGCTGCAATTGCAGCCACAAACAAGCTGCCTTCAGGGGGTGACTCCTGATGGGCAAGCATCCTCGTCGGAAGCAGCAACGGCTGGCCGAGAAACTCCTACAGGTGAGGCTCGCGCTGGGCCTGTCTCAGAACGAAATGCTGAGGCAGTTAGGGGCCGGGGAAGCTCTCCTGCGGGGTAGCATTTCTAACTACGAGGTAGGCGAGCGCGAGCCGCCGCTGTATATCCTGCTAGGGTATGCGAGACTGGCGGGCGTGTGTCTGGAAAGACTGGTGGACGACGATCTGGATTTGCCCGACGAGTTGCCGCGCAAGCCGAAGCACAAACCCTAGCCGACTTTTTTATTTGGCCGAAGCGGGCGAGATTCCTAGCTGCTCATCTGCTTTTTCATAAATCCTTTCTTCTGCTTTTCCTCTTTTAGCCGCCGCCTCTCCTCCTTACTTCATGTTCTCGTACTCGGCACACTCCTCAGTCTTTTCCTCTTTCGTAAATCTAACGTCAGACTTCCCGCGCTTTGAAACGTAATCAATCAGCTTCACCCAATCTATAAGTCCATCAGTATCGAGGAAGACGTTGCTGAACTCTTTGACCATCCCATTAACTTTGCCGTGGTAAGTGCGTTTGAACTCCTCATCGCGCTGGCGTGCTTCTTCGTCAATGGGCTTAATGATTTCACGATAGAGATCATCGTCGCCTGATATGAAGTGCCAGAAGTCCTGACCGGCGAATTTGTAATAATTCTTCTCCGCGTCAGCGTTTTGCTTGAACGGCTTAGAGTCTTTGCCGTAGGTGCACCCGTTGACGGCGACGATTTCCCCCCGCACTCTACGCTCTTCGCGCAAGTAGATGCGGGCGGCTTTAAAGTTGTCCTTCATCCGATTTATTTGATCACTATTGCCCCACTTGATGCCTGACTTAATACCTACGATGAAGTATTCGTCGCCGCGTTGGAATTCTAAATCCACGCAGGGCAGTTCTGACTTAAAACCGCCATGCAATTTGTGAGATACGTGAATGGCGAATGATTCGAGCCTGTTGCCGAACATCGTCTCCTCCTGCGAGGACAGGAAAGCGTCAACGACGCCACGCACAAGCTCGTCGGGTGAAGATACGTTCTTCGCCTTGAGTAGGTAAGGATTCTTTCCGCTGAGAACCCTCGGCAAGCTCATGCGGCAGCGCAAGTACATCAAACGCTCATAGTAGAAAGGCGTAACAACATTGTCCGCGAGAAACTTATAATAATCCTGATACTGTTCCAGGCCAGTCATATCAGCTTCCGCTGCACGGGGACTCTCCCGGCGTCGTCAATGTTCGCAAGGGCTTCCTGGTAATACTCGTCTTTGAGTTCGATGCCGACAAAGCCGCGCCCCAACTCGTGAGCTACAAGGCACGTCGTACCGCTCCCCATAAACGGGTCGAGCACGACATCATCTTCGTCGGTGAAGAGCTTGATGAACCACGAGGGCAGTTCTCTGGGAAAAGCGGCGCTATGATTTTTGTTCCCGCACTCGGTCGCTAAATGCAGCACGTTAGTTGGGTATGCCATCGTACGCCCAAGCCAGTTAGCAATATTCTTGCCGAACCCGCTGCCCACCTGTGAGTTAAAGCGCACTACGTCATTGCCACCAAGTTTTTTGAGCCTTGTCTTAGCCCAGTCACCCATCGGAACCATCACGGCTTCCTGATTCATCTTGAACTTTTTTTGCCGGGTGAAGTGCAGGCACCGCTCCCAAGCATCGCGGAATCGATTGGGCCACTTACCCGGCGAGCAGTTCTTTTTATGCCACATGTACTCTTCTGTCCACAGCCAGCCCTGTCGCTTAAGCGCGAGGATGAGTTCGATGACATAAGTATGGCGCTCACCGCCGACGACCCGCTCCTTAATATTAAGGATGAACGAGCCGTCGTCGGTCAGGACACGTCTCAGTTCAGCGCTTATCGGTAGAAACCAGTCAACGTACTTATCAGGGTGTATCCCCCCATACGTATCCTTGCGGCTGTCGGCATAGGGGGGCGATGTGACGATTAAATTAATGCTGGCGTCCGGCAGCGTCGGCAGTACTTCAAGGCAGTCGCCATGATGAATCGTGTTGACTATGTTCTTTGGTTCAATGTTCATCGAATTTTGCTTCAGACTCACTTGACGAGACGGCACGGCCTTAACCTTCCGCTATTTCACCAAAGCGCACGTTGCGGTAGATGTCGCGGAGGTACAGCGTGAGGCCGACCGAGGGGAGGGCGCATTCCTCGTCCGGGTTGGCGAGGATTTCCGTCCGCCACTCGTCGCCGGCGCGGCGGTGAAGCTCGACCATCGTCCGCTCCTGCGAGACGAGCGCGTATTCCCGCACGGTCGGGCAGTTGCGGTAGGCGGCCAGCTTCTCACGGCGGTCGGCGCGCTCGATCGCGGGCGAGAGGACTTCGACGACGAGGCGCGGGCGAGTGCGGAAGTACGGGTCGCCGCCCGGCGGGTCGCAGGCGACGACGACATCGGGGTAGTAGAAAAAGTCCGGCGCGACGCGGACTTTCATGTCCGAGACGAACGCCTCGCATTCGTCGCCGTCTGGATGGCCGTTCAGGCGTCCCCCGATGTTGAGCGCGATGCGGCTGTGGCGCGCGCTCGCGCCCGCCACCGCGTAAGCCCGCCCGCTCACGTACTCGTGGCGGACGGACGCGTCCCTTTCGCCCGCGAGGTAGTCGGCGACGCTCAGCGTGAATCTTTCGTCCGGCAGGCTCATCTCGCGGCCCCGATTATATGCTTTCGCCGGGGGCGAGAAAAGATTAAGGCCGCCAGCAGTCTGGCGGCCTTAAGTCTCCGATCAGATTAAACTCCGCAGGTAGGACTCGAACCTACAACCCTCCGGTTAACAGCCGGATGCTCTGCCATTGAGCTACTGCGGATCGTAAAGCCCGCGTCCGGGCGTGAAAGCCGCTCGACGCGGGGAAATTTTTATAGCAGACCCCTCGCGGGAGCGTCAAGCGGCCCGCGCCCGCGCGCCCGCTTGCGCCGGGCGGCCGATGTGAGCGATCATCTCCGGCCGCAAAGCTGGCGCAGTCAAACTCTCGGATTCGGCCGCCGCGGGCGGCCGGGGAAAGGTACGTGCATGCAGCGTCGGATCACCTCTTGGTTCAGCCCGCGTCTGGGCATGGACATGCCGATCGTGGCCTACGGGCACGCGGGCTACCCGCTCCTGATGCTGCCGACGGCGGCCGCCGACTTCCTCGAATACGAGCGCTTCCACCTCGTCGATTCGATCCGCCCGCTCGTCGAGGCGGGCCGCGTGCGCGCCTACTCGGTCAACAGCGTCAACCGCTACAGCCTGCTCAACGACGCCGCCACGCCGCCCCTCAAGGCCGAGCTGCTGACGCGCTTCAACGGCTACCTGACCGAGGAGGTGCTGCCCTTCATCAAGAACGACACGAATGACGCGGGCGCGCGCCCGCTCGTGATGGGCGTCAGCCTCGGCGCGTCGCTCGCGGCCAACGCCTACTTCCGCCGGCCCGACCTCTTCGGCGGCCTCCTCGCCATCGCCGGCAGCTACGACCTGCGCAACTACTTCGACGGCTACCACGACGACAACGTCTATTTCAACAACCCGGTCTCCTACCTGCCGAACCTCGACGGCCACTTCCTCGACATCCTGCGCTCCGCGCCGGCCATCTACGTCGTCACCGGGCAGGGGCGCTGGGAGGCCCCCGAACGCAGCCGCGACCTCTCGAACATCCTCCGCGCCAAAGGCGTCCCGCACCACCTAGAGATGTGGGGCCACGACGTGGATCACGACTGGCCTTGGTGGCGCAAGATGCTGCCCTACTACCTCGACAAGATTCTCGCCTGACGGAGATTCCCGTCAGGCGCGGGCGACGAGAAAGGGGGTGGCGATTGCTCGCCACCCCCTTTTTAATTCGCCAGCCTCGCCGGACTCCGGTCAGTTGTCGCCGTCCGTGTCGTCGCGCCCCTTCTTGCCCTTCTTCTGGTTGGCGTCGGGGACTTCGCGCGGGCGCGTCGCGGGCGGCGGCGCGGCGGCCGGCGCG
>DATCVD010000690.1:0-2387 GCA_036567125.1 Pyrinomonadaceae bacterium
CCGTCGCGGCGGCGGCGGCCGCCTTCGCGCGCAGGTAGCGCCGCGCGGTGCGCTCGACGTAGGCGTCGAAGAATTCCCGCGCGTCCTGTTCGGTGTCCCAAGCCGAGACGTGCGTGAGGACGGTCGCGCCCGTCCGCGCGTGCTCGTAGAGCGCGTAGCGGTCGCCGGCCCAGCCCGCGGCCGCCGCGCGCGAACGCTTGTCGTCTTTCAAAAACTGGTCGAGCACGAGGTAGTAGCCCCACTCGCCGCTCACGTCCGAGTCGATCCGCCGCCAGCCCGCGCCGAGCGACGCGGAGAGATCGTTTAACTCCACCTTCAGCGGCGCTTCGCGCGCGAGGTACTTGTCGACGTGCAGAATCTGCTCGGTCGATTGCGGCAGCTCCTTGTAGGCCGCCGAGACCGCGGCCCAGCCGCCGCGCTTATAGACCCGCGTCGCCCACTCCAGCCCCTTGTCGTAGGGGAAGGCGAGCGACTCGCGGATGGCGCGCGGCGCGCGTTCGAGCTGCGGCGAGGAGGCCGAGGCGGAGCGCAGCATCCCGGCGGCGCGTTTGAAGTCGCGCATGACGTAGAGCATCATGGCGAGCGAGGCGTCGCCCTCGATGAGCGCGTGCGCGGCCAGTTCGGCGTCGGCGTCGCCGTCGGGCCACTTCTCGAAGCGGCGCAGGTCGAAGTGCTGGTCTTGGAGCGCGTGCGTCAGCTCGTGGGCCATCACGGGGCGCTGGCCGTCCAGTTCGATCCAGTCGGCGAGGTAGAAGTGCTGCGTCTTCGCGTCGTAGTAGCCGAGAATCTGCTCGGTGAGGAGCGCGACGAGGAACGGGCGCAGCTTGAAGTCGGCCGGCAGCAGCCCGAATTTCTTGGCCGACAGCTCGCCCGCGCGCGACCGCTCCGCCCTCTGATCTTCGTCGAGCCGGCGCAGCAGCATCCGCTCGATCTCGGCGCGCGACTGCGCCCCGCTCTTGACGGGCCGCAGCACCGCGAGTCCCCTGATCTCGCTCGTCTCACGCAAGACCTCGTCGAGCGTGGCGGCCACGCTCGCGGCCTTCGGGTTGACGGCCGCCTGCGGGCCGGCGACTTGCGCGCCAACCTTCCCCGCCCCGCCCCACAGCGCGGTCGCCGCGAGCGCGAAAACGGCCGCCGCCGTGGCCGCCCGCCCCAGTCTGTTTCGCTTTGACATCCCCGTCCCTTCGCTCTTATAGTCCGCACCACGCGCGCACGAACTCATTCTACAGCAGGCGGCCGCACCAAGCGGAGCGGCGCGGAGGTTTTTACGATGGCGGACGCGGCCTTCCAAGAAGACCCGCTGCAAGACACTTGGCACGAGACGTCGGTTCGCGTCCGGTACGCCGAGACCGACCGGATGGGCGTGGTCTATCACGCCAACTACCTCGTCTGGTTCGAAATCGGCCGCACCGAATACTGCCGCGCCCGCGGCTTCTCCTACCGCGAGATGGAGGAGACGGGATCGGCCTACCTCGTCGTCGCCGAGTCCTACTGCCGCTACAAAGCGCCCGCCTACTACGACGACGAGCTGGTCGTCCGCACGCACGTCACCGAACTGCGCCGGCGCTCCGTGCGCTTCGGCTACGAGATCATCCGCGCCGCGACGGGCCAGATCATCGCCGAGGGCGAGACCGGCCACGTCGTCACCGACCGGCAGGGCCGCGTCTGCTCGATGCCCGAAGTGTACCGCCGCCTGCTCTCCGCCCCGGCCGACGAAGACATCCACAACTCGCAACTGCCCGCGCGCGTCGCCCCCGTGCCCGAAGACACCGCGCCGTGAGAAGTAGCTGTTAGCTGTTAGCTGTTAGCTGTTAGCTTTCGGAAAAGAAGAAGGCGGGAGGCAAGTCACGATTGAGACGCCTCCCGCCTTCAGTTTTCTACTCGCGGCTGCGTGTATAGCTAACAGCTAACAGCTAACAGCTAACAGCTATTTCACGTCGAACCAGCCCGTCAGCAGCGCCGTGCCCCAGTGGATTTGGATCTCGCCTTTGCCGTCCCTGTCGGCCACGTGGATCATCAGCTCCTCGGCCGGCGCGTCGGCCTTCGTGAGCTTGAGCGGGAGCTCCGCCGCGTAGCCCTCCTTGAGCGCGGGCGCGCCCCAAACGCCGGTCTTCGGGTGGAAGGCGAGCGTCCACGTGTCGTCGCCGGTCTTGCGCACCCAGAGCGAGTACTTGCCGGCCTTCAACTCCTTGCCGCCCACGTTGAGGTCGCCGGCCGTCGTGATCTCGGTCGCCTCGTTCATGCCGACGCGCCAGACCATGCCGGGCTTGGCCTCGGCGAGCAAGTCGCGTCCCTTGAGCGTCGGCCGCCCGTAGCTGATCGAGACGGCCTTGCCTTTGACGGTCGCCTCGGCCTTGCCGCGCCCGCCGGCCGCGGGCGCGTTGTGC
>DATCVD010000691.1:0-25159 GCA_036567125.1 Pyrinomonadaceae bacterium
GCGCCCGCGCCACGACTTCGCGTTGCCGCGCGTCCGCACCGTCCACGGTTCATCGGCCGCCCGCTCGAAAACCGCGGACACGCGCTCGTCGAAAACTTCCGCGCCGGCCGCGCGCGCGCGCTCGCGCAGGTGCGAGTCGAAGGCCGTGCGCGAGTAGATCACGAACGGCTCGTCCAACTTGAGCCGGACGCGCGCGCCTCCGGGCGAGAACATCTCGACCTCTTCGACCGTGCGCCCCGCGGCTTCGAGCAGGTGCGGCCAAGCCTTTAGGGCCTTCGACGTGACGCCGCCGCCGCACGCCTTCGGGTCGTCGGGCGCGCGGCCGTCGAACAAGGCCACGCGCGCGCCGTTGCGCGCCAGCAGCTCCGCCGCGAACGAACCGGCCGGCCCGGCCCCGACGATCAGCAGATCAAAATCTTCCGTCTCAGACACGCCGGCCATCCTACACCACCGCGCCCCTCTTTTCATGCGACGCAGGGCCTTGCCCGCGCGCCCGCGCGTTGTGCTAAACTCCGCGCGTCCCTCAACAGACACGCCCGCCGTCGCGCGCTGCCGACGGGTCGCCCCGAGTCGCTCCCGTAGTTTCTTCGGAGGCGCGCGGCGAAAGTTTTAACCCCCCTCGTGTGATCGAAGATGGCGGCTGGCTCTCTAGTTTACGTCGGCATCGCGCCGCACCCGCCGATCATGGTGCCGGAGGTCGGCGGCGAGATGATCCGCGAGGTGCGCGGCTCGATTGACGCGATGCGCGAGCTGACCGCGCGCGTCACGGCCGCGGGCGCGGAGACGGTCATCATCGTCTCGCCGCACGCGCCGCTCGAAGCACGCGCCTTCGTCGCCTACTCCGATCAAGACCTGCGAGGAGACTTCGCGCGCTTCCGCGCCGCGGCCGCGGAGGTCTCCGCCCCGCTCGACTCCGAGTTGCTCGACGCGCTCGAACGGGCGGCCGACGCGGAAGGCTTCCGCGTCGCGCGCCTGCGCGGCGAAGAGCTCGATCACGGCACGGCCGTCCCGCTCTACTTCCTCCTGCGCAACGGCTGGCGGGGCCGCGCCGTCGCGCTCGGCTACAGCTTTCTTTCGGACGACGAACACCTGCGCTTCGGCGCGACACTCCGCCGCGCGGCCGACTCCGTCGCGCGCCGCGTCGCGCTCGTCGCCAGCGGCGATCTCAGCCACCGCCTCAAGCACGACGCGCCCGCCGGCTACCACCCGAACGCGCACCTGTTCGACGAGCAGGTCGTGGCGAGCATCGACGCTTGCGCTCCGCGCCGCATCGCCGAGATCGATCCCAAACTGCGCCGGCTCGCCGGCGAGTGCGGCTACCGCTCGATGCTCGTCGCCCTCGGCGCGACGGAGAGTCTCGACGCCGACTGCGAGGTGCTGCACTACGAAGCGCCCTTCGGCGTCGGCTACCTCGTCGCGCAACTGTCGCGGAGCATTGAGGCGCGGGGCGACGCGCCGCGAACCGACGCCGTCGGGGCACAAGGCGCGCGCGAAGACGACGACCCGGCCGAAGTTGAGCACTCGTCTGAGAAATCGTCCTCCGCGCAAACGTCAGAAGGCGGAAGCGCCGCCGACGAAATTGCTGCTGTTGAAAACTTCGACGATGAGGACGCCGCTGACGAGTCGTTAGACGACGGCGCGGATGACGCGGCGTCGAGTTTGCCCGCGCTCGCGCGCCGCGCCGTCGAGACGTTCGTCCGCGAGGGCCGCGCGCCGGAGGCGGCAGAAGTTTTAGACGACGAGCCGCCCCCTGTGCTCGCGCGGCCCGCGGCCTGCTTCGTCTCGATCAAGACGGCGGAGGGCGACCTGCGCGGCTGCATCGGCACGGTCGAGCCTTCGCGCGCGAGCCTCGCCGACGAGTTGATCGCTAACGCCGTCAGCGCCGCCACGCGCGACCCGCGCTTCCCGCCCGTCGCCGAGTCGGAACTGGCAAGCCTGCGCTACTCGGTGGACATCCTCCACGAGCCGGAGCCGGCCGAGTTCGTCGACCTCGACCCGAAAGTTTACGGCGTTATCGTCGAGGACGAACAGGGGCGGCGGCGCGGCCTGCTGCTGCCGGACATTGCGGGCGTGGAGACGGCCGCCGAGCAGGTTCAGATCGCGGCGCGCAAGGCCGGCATCTCCCCGCGCGAGAGCGTCCGGCTCTACCGCTTCCGCGTCGAACGGTTCCGCGAAAATTTCGGTCACGGTCAAACTTCAGAATAAGGAGCAAACATCATGTCGAGTGAACGCGACGAACTCGGCCCCAGCGCCGACGAGCCACGCGAGAGCGAGATCAAACAGGGCAAGGAGATCAACCCCGAACGGACGGCCGACCTCGGCGAGTCGGGACAGCACGCGCCCGGCGGCTACTACAACCAGCAGGCCGCCAACGAGACCCACATCGACCTCGACGAGCAGTTCCCGGACAAGAAGAGCTGACGCCGTCACGAACACAAAAACACGGCCGCCGCGGGGCGCGAACTGACTCAACCGTTTCGCGCCCCGCGGCATTTCCGCCACCGCCTACGTACACCCGTAACGACCCGCACGACCACTTCCCGCGCCCGCCCGAACTCTCCTCCAGCAGCACTGGCAATCTCAAGAAGCAAAAAAAATCCGCTGCACACGCGAGAATGTGCAGCGGTCAAGTTCCACAGGAGGAAAGGAACTACATTTTAAGTCCGCTAGCGTACCGTGTCAATAAGTCTCACGACCCGCGGCGCGGCGGCGCATTTTCGCGCCTTTTCGTGCATTAAACGTCCAGATTTTTCACGTCCAGCGCGTTATCCTCGATGAACTTTCGGCGCGGCTCGACGGCGTCGCCCATCAGCACGGTGAAAATCTGATCGGTTTCGACCGCGTCGTCAATCTTCACCTGAAGGAGCGTGCGCTTCTCCGGGTTCATCGTGGTCTCCCACAACTGCTCCGGGTTCATCTCGCCCAAGCCCTTGTAACGCTGGATCGTCAAATCCTTCTTCGCCGAGGCCAGCACGCGCTCAAGCAGCGCCTCGCGCGTCTCGATCTGCTCGCTCGTCCCGTTCTCGCCGATGACGAACGGCGCGGCCAAACGTTCATCGAGTGCGCGGTGCAATTCGACGGCCTTCTGGAACTCGACGTGGCTCGCCAAGTCCCAATCGACGCAGACCTTCGTGCCGTTCGGTGCCTGCACCTCGATTCCCTGTAAACCGTGCTCAGCATCCGGGGCGAGTCCCACGCGGTAGCCAGCCTTCGAGATATAGCCCTCGACCTTGACCATCAGCCCACGATCTTGGAAGACCGCGCGCAGGGTCAAACCGTCGCGGCGAAGCACACCATTATGGCCCGCGAAGGCGTCGAGCACGGCCGCGAGCAAGCGTTCTTCGCCCGCGAGCCGCCGCACCAACTTCTCGCAGTAGCGCTTGTACTCGACCATCTGTTCGAGCGACTTGGCTAACTCGCGCCCTTCGACGACCGCGCCCGTCTCCGCAGACTTGAGCTTGATCTCGCTCGTCGCCTGCCGCATCAGGTAGCGGACGAGGGAACGCTCGTCCTTGATGTACTCCTCACGCTTGCCACGTTTCACTTTGAACAGCGGCGGCTGCGCGATGAAGACGTGGCCCGATTCGACCAGTTCGGGCATCTGCCGGTAGAAGAAGGTCAGGAGCAAAGTCCTGATGTGTGAGCCATCTACGTCGGCGTCCGTCATGAAGATGATCTTGTGATAACGGAGCTTGCCGACGTCGAAGTCGTCCTTACCTATCCCCGTGCCGAGGGCCGTGATCAGGGTTTTGATCTCGGTGTGGCCGAGCATCTTGTCGAAGCGGGCCTTCTCGACGTTCAGGATTTTACCTTTTAACGGCAGCACGGCCTGATTGCGCCGGTCGCGCCCCTGCTTGGCCGATCCGCCCGCGGAATCGCCCTCGACGATGTAGAGTTCACACAGCGCGGGATCGCGCTCCTGACAGTCGGCCAGCTTGCCGGGCAGCATCGTCGAGCCGATGACCCCTTTACGGACGATCTCGCGAGCCTTGCGCGCGGCGTCGCGCGCGCGGGCCGCGTCGATGGACTTGCCGACGATCTTTCTGGCGACGGTCGGATTCTGCTCGAAATACTCGGTCAGGCGCTCGTTGAGGAACGACTCGACCGCGCCCTTCACGTCCGAGTTCAGTTTGCCCTTCGTCTGCCCCTCGAACTGCGGCTGCGGCAGTTTCACGGAGATGACCGCGACGAGACCCTCGCGCACGTCGTCGCCGGAGAGCGTGCCCTTGAAGTTCTTGGCGAGGCCGGAACTCTGCGCGTAGGCGTTGATCGTGCGGGTGAAGGCCGAGCGGAAGCCGGAGAGGTGGGTGCCGCCGTCAACCGTGTTGATGTTGTTGGCGAAGGAATAGACCTTCTCGTCGTAGCCGTCGTTGTACTGGATGGCGACCTCGATTGAGAGCTGATCGCCCTGCCGCTCGAAGTAGAGCGGTTTGTCGTGCAAGACCGCCTTATTCTTGTTCAGGTGCTTGACGAACTCGGCGATGCCGCCGCGGTAGTAGAACTCGTGCTTGCGCTCGTTCTCCTCGCGCTCGTCCGTGATGGTGATGCGGATGCCCTTGTTGAGGAACGCCTTCTCGCGCAGCCGCTCCGAGAGGCGGTCGAAGCTGAAGACGGTCTCGGTGAAGATGTCGGCGTCGGGCTTGAAGGTGATCTTCGTGCCGCGCTTGCGCGTCTTGCCCGTCTGCTCCAACTTCACGACGGGGATGCCGCGCCGGTACTCCTGCTCGTAGGTGTGGCCGTCGCGCCAGATTTCGAGCCGCAGCGTCTCGGCCAGAAAGTTGACGCAGGAGACGCCGACGCCGTGCAGGCCGCCCGACACCTTGTAAGCGTTCGAGTCGAACTTGCCGCCCGCGTGCAGCTTCGTCATCACGACCTCGGCCGCCGACTTCTTCTCCTGCTTGTGGTAATCGACGGGGATGCCGCGGCCGTTATCGACGACCGTGATCGAGTTGTCGAGATGAATCGTCACCTCGACCGTGTCGCAGTAGCCGGCCAGCGCCTCGTCAATCGAGTTGTCAACGACCTCGTAGACGAGGTGGTGCAGGCCGAGATCGCCCGTCGAGCCGATGTACATCGCCGGGCGCTTGCGCACCGCGTCGCGCCCTTCGAGGACGGTGATGGTGTCGGCGTTGTAAGACATGCTCTTCTTGTTGTTCGTCGTAATCGCTGTGGACAAATTAACCCCTCTTTCTAACCTGACGGGCGGCGGAAAACCGACCCTCCGCCGCGACGAAAACGTGTCTCTTTTAGATGCCTGAAACGCCCCGCGAGACGCTCTGAACCGCCTCGCTGACGGCCCCCATTTCGGCCGCCGCGCCGTTCTCGATCTCGAACACCCGCGCGGTCGCCGCGTACTGCTCGACGAGGCTCTCTTTGGAGGTCGTGACGAAGGTCTGCGTGCGCCCTTCGAGGTACTCCAGCAGGCGGCTGACACGCTTGCGATCAAGCTCAGCGTCCACGTCGTCCAAGAGGAAGACGGGGTACTCGCTGTGCCAGGAATGATACACCGAAATCGCTGCTAAATCAAGTAGAATCAATGCGCTACGCTGCTGGCCGGAGCTGCCGAACTGGCGTATGTCCCGCCCGTCGAACAGGATTTCCAGCTCGTCGCGGTGAGGCCCGATGAGCGAGTAACCGGCCGAGATTTCGGCCTGCATTCTGAGCTTGAAACGCTCCGCGATCAGCCCCTCGTAATCGTCGAGATCGCCCCTGCCTTCGAGCGCAGAGACGTAGCGGATTGTTATTTCCTCGCGCTCGAAGAGTCGTCGTTCGAGGGCCGCGTTGACGCGCGAGACGTAGTCGAGCCGCGCGCGGTGAATCTCGCCGCTGAGTTTAACCAGTTGTTCGTTCCACGGGGCGAGTCGTTCGGCCGTCTCGTCCGCTCCGAGTTCGGCTTCCGAGGCGTCTTGCAGGAGTCGATTTTTCTGGCGGATGACGCGCTGGTAGTCGGCGATGGTCTGGACGTAGGCGTGGTGGAGCGAGACGATGCCGCGGTCTAAAAATTTGCGGCGCGCTTCGGGCGCGCCGCGAACGACTTCGAGTTCGTCGGCCGTGAAGGAGACGACGTGGAGCTGGCCGAGGTAGCGCGCGACCGACTCGCGCTTGCCGTTGACCGAGATCGCCTTCGTGTTGTTCTGGACGGCGACCTGTAGCTCGCGGTGCACCTGCTCGGTGCGCGCCACGCGGCCGCGGACGACGGCCAAGTCGCCGCCGAAGCAGACGGCCTCCTGCGGCTTTTGCGTGCGGAAGGATTTGGTGGTGGCGAGGAGGTAGATCGCTTCGAGCCAGTTGGTCTTGCCCTGCCCGTTCTCGCCGAAGACGACGTTAAGCCCCGGCCCCCAACTGATCTTGCCGCTCAGGTTCCTGAAACAGTGAGCCTCAAGCGATTCGAGCAGCATGCGCGAATCTTAACACACGCCGCCCAGACGCGTCGTCAGAACGCGGGGGCAGTCGCGCCCTACACCCGCACGCGAAAAGCCGCCAGCGGCCCCGTACGGCGCGCGGGGCGGCTCTCGCGGTCGCGGTCTGATGCCGAGTTTAGAACTTTATCCCCTCAACTCACGTCACTTGAGAGCGCCGACCGGGTTCGGGCGTCACAGGCGCATCGGCATGATGACGTACTTGTAGTCGTAGTCCGTGTCGGAGACGAGGCGGAGTTGGGCCTGCGAGTTGCCGTCTTTGAACTCGAAGGCGATCTGGCCGTCGCCGGTCGCGTTGAGGAAGTCTTGGAGGTACTGTGCGTTGAAGCCGATCTCCAGTTCCTCGCCGTCGTAATCGGTCGCGACCGCCTCTTTGGCCTCGCCTTCTTCGGCCGTCTGCGAGGTGATGTTGAGCGTGCCGGGGACGAGGTGGAGGCGGATGGCGTGCGTGCGGTCGTCCGACATCAGGGCGACGCGGCGGACGGCTTGGCCGAGCGACACGCCGTCGAAGGTGGCCGACTTGTCGTTGTTCTTCGGCATCACCATCTCGTAGTTGGGGAACTGCCCCGTGAGCGTGCGCGAGATGAGCAGGCGCGGGCCGACCTCGAAGTAGATGTGGTTCTCGTCGGCCCCGAAGCTGATCTCGCCTTCGTGCGAGGCGGTGAGCTTGGCGACCTCGGCCAGAGTCTTGCGGGGGATGAGCGTGTCGAAGCTCTCCTTGGCGGCGGCCTCGCCCAAGTCCTTGCGCTCGATGTAGGCGAGGCGGTGGCCGTCGGTCGTCACCATCCGCGCGCCGGTCTTGTCGAGGATGAACTTCGCTCCGGAGAGCGTGTAGCGCGACTCCTCCAGTGTGATGGCGAAGATGGTGCGGTCGATGAAGGTTTTGAAGACGCTGGCGGGCATCTTGACCGGGGCCGAGCGCGAGTTCGGGATTTCGGGAAAGCTCTCCCGGTCGACCCCGGCGACGCGGAAGTTCGAGCGCTCGCAGTTGACCGTCGCCCAGTTGTTCTCCTCCTTGCGGAAGTTGACGGGCGCGTCGGGCAGCGACCGGGCGATCTCGAAGAGCTTGCGCGCGCCGACGCACATCGCGCCGGGCGTCCGTACTTCGGCCTCGGTCTCGCAGCGGAGCGTCGCGTCGAGGTCAGTCCCGATCAGGCGGATGGTGTTTTCGCCGACCGACTCGATGAGTATGTTCGAGAGAACCGGAATCGTATTCTTGCGTTCGACGATGCCTTGGACGAATCCCAGCTCCTTTTGCAGAGCCGTCTTGCTGATGCTGAACTCCATTCAACTACTCTCCTCAGAAACCAAGTTTTGAAGTTTGAAGATTATTGCCTCGAAGCCGCTTTCGACAAGCGACGCTTTTACTACTTCTAATACCTTTACAATCTTATTTATATATCTAGTAGTAGTAGTAGGGCCTGTGGAAATGTGGAAAACCGACTTTACTGTTGTAGTGAAACGAGTTGTTTTCCACAGCCCTTGTGGAAATCGTTGTGGAAAACTTCGTGCGAACTGTGGAAAAGATTTTCGGGGCGAAGTTTTCCACATTTCCACAGGCCCTATTTTCAACTGCCCTGTGGAAATGTGGAAAACTTGAAGTTAAATGTAAGAGACGAAAGGCGTAATCGTAAAACAGGACTGTGGAAAACTTTTAGCCCGTTTTCGCGTTAACTACTTGCAAAGACTGTCCATAAGGTCGCTCACGACCCTGTGGAAATTCTGATCCTTAGCGACCAACCCCTCAATCTTGTCAACAGAGTGAATCACGGTCGTGTGGTGCTTGCCACCGAACTCGCGTCCGATCTCCGGGAAGCTGTGTTTAGTCAAGCGTTTGCACAGGTACATCGCCACCTGTCGCGGCACGGCGACCTGACGCGAATTGTTCTTCGATTTCAACTCGTCGATCCGCAGCCGGTAATGCGCCGAGACGGCCCGCTGGATCATCTCGATGGTGACACCGGCCGGCTGATCGTCGTCCGCGATGTTGCGGATGGCGTCCTGCGCGAGCATCTTCGAGATGGGCACGCCGCGCAGAGACGAGATGGCGATGAGGCGGACGAGCGAGCCTTCGAGTTCGCGGATGTTGCTCTTGACCTTGCCGGCGATGAAGAAGGCCACGTCGTCGGGAAGCACGACGCCGTCCAGATCGGCCTTGCGCTTGAGGATGGCGACCTTCGTTTCGAGGTCGGGCG
Source organism: Pyrinomonadaceae bacterium (assembly GCA_036567125.1). Lineage (GTDB taxonomy): Bacteria > Acidobacteriota > Blastocatellia > Pyrinomonadales > Pyrinomonadaceae > JAIVGV01. The sequence goes on from DATCVD010000691.1 coordinate 8,615, forward strand.
GCTCCATGTCGGCGATCAGGCCCCACTCGAAGCGCGAGTGCAGGCGCTCTTCGAGCGTCGGGATTTCGCGCGGCGGGCAGTCGGACGAGATGACGATCTGCTTCTGCTTGTCGTAGAGTGCGTTGAAGGTGTGAAAAAACTCCTCCTGAGTGCGCTCCTTGCCGGCCATGAACTGGATGTCGTCCATGAGCAGCACGTCAATCGAGCGATATTTTTCACGGAAAGTCTGCGTCTTGTCGTAGCGGATCGCGTTGATCAACTCGTTCATGAACTTCTCGGCCGAGATGTAGGAGAGGCGCAGGTACTTGTTCTGCTCCTTGATGGCGTGGCCGATGGCGTGCATCAGGTGGGTCTTGCCCAGCCCGACGCCCCCGTAAATGTAGAGCGGGTTGTAAGTCTTGCCCGGAGCTTCGGCGACTGCGAGGGCCGCGGCGTGCGCGAACTGGTTGCAGGAGCCGACGACGAAGGTCTTGAACTGGCACTTCTGGTTGAGCGAAAGCTCAAGCGGCTCGATGTCGTGAAACTTCGTGGCGCTCGGCGCGAGGCCGCCCGACTCGGCCGCCTCTAATAAGGAGAAGAGGCTCGAACTCTGTTTCTGCTCTTCGCCGGGCGCGGCCGTCTGCATCCCGAGGCCGTCGTCCTCCGCGGCCGCGGCGTCAACGCCCCCGTCTCGGAGCGGCGCTTCCTCGTCCACGGCCCAATCGACGTGGTACGAGGCGAGGTTCAACTCGCGGAGCGAGGCGTCTATAACGTCTGAAAAGTTGGAACTGACCCAGTCCCGAAAGACCTGATTCGGCGCTCTCAGGTGGAGGACGTGCTCAGACTCGTCGCAGCCCTCGAACTGAAGCGGGCGAATCCAAGTGTCGAAACTCTGCGCGTTCAGCCGCTTCCTGACTGCCTGCTGAATGTCGCTCCAGACCCTACTCTCTATCGCTGTGCTCATCTTTTTGGCCGTTCCGACTCGGTTTTCGGGAGAACTTCTAAGAAATTACTCGAATTAAAAACATACATCAGTTCAACTTTTTGCTTTTTTCAAGCAGTTCCTTGAAACACCTCTCGGAAGATGTTGTCAGGACATATTTTCGACTCACAGCAACGCTTTTGAGTCGGAGTTTTCCACAGGTTTTCCACAGCCTGTGGAAAACCCTATCTCACTTAAAGTGTTGCTTTAAGTATTTCATTTTCAACTACTTACAGCCGTTCGACTGCTGTGAAACGGGCGGGAGACTAACATATCGTCTAGTCGATTGCAAGGGGAAATCCACAACCCGGAAACAAAAAATTCAGGCGCGAAAATCGGCCGAAATTTGCTCAATTTCCCGCCCGCCTTAAAATTCAGGATTATCCGGCTGTGAATTATTTTGAGACAAAAGGTCAAAATGATTTGCCGCGAATTGTCAGGAGCTTTCAGGCGAGTGGGCGGCGGTTGCGGGCGGTCAGGTTCTGTCAGTCAGGTAGTTTTAGCTTTGCAGGATCGTGGAAGTCGGGCCGTTACTTCTTGACACCAATCGCGGTGAAAGTTAGTCTTGGTGTTTTCGTCAACGGAGGAGATTGTCGTCTTATGCCGAAGCGAACTTTTCAACCTAACAACCGCCGCCGGGCGAAGACCCACGGCTTTCGGGCGCGGATGGCGTCCAAGAACGGCCGGCTGGTTCTCAAGCGTCGCCGCGCCAAGGGGCGCAAGCGGCTCACGCCGTCGCACTATTAAGGCGCTCGGTAGGTCTTGTCACGCGGCCAAAAGTTACGTAAGTCGCAGGAATTCCGCACGGTTTACGAGTCCGGCAGGCGCTACAACGGGTCGCTGATGACGGCCTTCGTGCGGCGCAACGCCGTCGGCGAGCACCGTCTGGGCGTGACGGCCTCGCGCAAGGTCTCGAAGTTGGCCGTGGGACGCAACCGCATGAAGCGGCTGCTGCGTGAAACCTTCCGGCTGAGCGACGATTCGCTGCGGGGCCTGCGCGGCAGCTACGACTGGGTCTTGAACACGAGGCCGCGGCTGATGGAAGTCAAACTTGACGCCGCCGCCGAAGATTTTCGTAAGATCGTGGACAGGGTGGCGAAGGACGAGGCCGACGCCGGAGGCTAGGCGGGCAGAAGTTGTGAGCCGTGAAGAGCGTCCTGCTATTTTCACTCAGATTTTACAAGGCAGCCATCTCGCCGTTCCTCCCGCCCGCTTGCCGTTTCACGCCGACCTGCTCAGAATACGCTTACGAGGCCGTCAAAAAGTACGGGGCCTTGCGCGGCGTCTGGATGGGCGCGCGCAGGCTCTCGCGCTGCCACCCGTTTCACAGGGGAGGCTACGATCCCGTGGAGTGAACGGCCGGGCGCGGCCGGCGTATTCATCTGTGAGCTAGTCGGCAATTTTTCAAATGGAACAGAAGCGTTTACTACTCGCCTTCGCGCTCTCGGCCGCGATCCTCTTCGGCTGGTCTTTCTTCATCAGCAGCAACGCGCCGCGCACGCAGAACGCGAACGATCCCGCGACGGCCGGCGCGACGCCGAGTCCCGCGCAGGCCGACGCGGCGCAGCCCGCGACCGCCCAGACTAATCCCTCCGCAGCTTTCAATGACAACGCGCCGCGGCGGACTGTGACCGTCAGGACGCCGCTCTACGAGGCCAAGTTCGACAGCCGCGGCGCGGTGGCGACGAGCTGGGTCATGCTCCGGAATCAGCATTCGGGCCTGCCGCTCTACTCGGTCGCGGGCGACCGCACATCGCGTCAGCCGCTCGAACTCATCCCGTCCGAGCAGGATCTCAAGTCAGTTCCCGAAAACATCCGTCAGGAGGCGCGCGCGACGCCGCTCCGCCTCGTCACCGGCGATGCGAACTTCGACGCGCTGCTCGCCGCGAACAGCTACCGCGTGACGGGCGTCGAAGGCGACGGCGGCGACGCGAAGATCGAAATCAAGCCCGGCGAGACCCGGAGCGTCGGCTTCACGCTGCGTGACGAGGCGAGCGGAACCGAAGTCGTCAAGAACCTGACCTTCAGCGCCGACAGCTACAGCGTCGGACTCGATCTGAAACTGACGCGCGGCGGACAGATCGTGCCCGCGGCGAAACTCGCCGTCGGCCCGAGCATCGGCGATCAGGGCGTGCCGTACTACACCTTCTACTCGGTCGCGCCCGAAGCGGTGGCTTCAGTCAACGGCTCCGCACAAATTTTTTACGGCGCTAACGTCCACACGAACGAAGGCTCGCCCGACCGGCAGGTCGTCGGCGGGACGATTGATTGGGCGGCAATCGGTGACACCTACTTCGCCATGGCCGCCGTCCCGCCCAAGCCCTCGGACGCATTCGAACTCCGCACGGCCAAGTACGAGCACGACGTTGACGGCTCGAAGGAAGAGCGTTTCCTGATCACCGCCTTGCTCAACGTCCCGGCCGACGGCTCGACCACGCGCATCTTCGTCGGCCCGAAGGATCACAACATCCTGACGACCGCCAGCGCCGAGATGAACCGCGCGCTCCCCGGCCGCGCGGTCGATCTCGAAGGCTTGATCAACTACGGCTCGTGGCTCGGCTTCATCTCGCGCCCGCTCGCCGCCCCGATCCTCTGGTCGTTCGAGAGGCTTTATAACCTGACGAACAGCTACGGCATCGCGATCATCATCTTCACCTTCCTCATCTACTCGCTCTTCTTCCCGCTCAAGTGGCGCTCGTCGAAGGCGATGAAGAAGGCGCAGAAGATGGCGCCGAAGATGAAAGAGCTGCAAGAGAAGATCAAGGGGATGAAGCAGAACGATCCCCGCCTTAAAGAGTTGCAGATGGAGCAGTTGCGGCTGATGAAGGAGGGCAACCCCTTGGGCGGCTGTCTGCCCTTGCTCATCCAGATGCCGTTCCTCATAGCCGTTTACAGCGCCATCACCGTCTCGCTCGACTTCCGTCAGGCGTCGTTCCTCTGGCTCCCCGATCTCTCGGCGGCCGACCCCTACAAGCTGCTGCCGATCCTGATGGCCGGCTCGATGGTCATCCTCCAGTTCATCACGCCCGCGCCGTCGGCCGATCCCTTGCAGCGCAAGATGATGGCGATCATGATGCCGGCCTTCATGCTCTACATCCTGTGGAGCGCGCCGTCGGGACTTCTGGTTTACTGGATCGTCGGCAACTTCGTCGGCTTCGGCCAGCAGATGCTCATCAACCGACTCGTCAAGTCGGAGGACGACGAGCAGCCGCAGCCGCCGCCGAAAAAGAACGAGACGAAGCGCGCCAAGAAACTCGGCGACGCGCGCGTCTCCGAAGCCTGAAGGCCGCGCCGCTTAACAGCGACGATCTCAAATTCGAGCTCGCTGAGTTGAGATCGCCGCTTTCGAGATCGAGTCGCGAGATTTGAGATCGCTGCTTTCGGGATCGTCGCGTCTGTAAGTTCGACTTAACGCGCTCCTGCTTCGAGGTGATTCGGATGGAAGAGTCTTGTCAGAAGGCGGAGAGTTTTCTCAACTCGATCTTCGAGGGCACGGGCTTGGAGCTTAGCGCGAGCGGATCGATCTCCGACGACGGCTGCGTCTTCAACCTCGACGGCGCGGACTCCGCGCTGCTGCGCGCCGAGGGCGGCGAGCTGCTCGGCGCGATCGAACATTTAGTCAACCAAGCGTTCGGCCGCTCGCTCCCGCACGGCAAGCGTCTCATCTGCGACGTGCACAACTTCCGCGCCGCGCGCGAGGCCGAATTGCGCGCGATGGCGCTGCTCGCCGCCGAGCGCGTGCGCTCGAAGCAGTTGCCCTTTACCTTCGGCCCGATGGACGCGAGCGAGCGCCGCGTCATCCACCTCGCGCTCGCCGACGAACCCGATCTCCACACCGAGTCGGTCGGCGACGGGCACGACCGCCGTCTTAAAGTTAGTTTGAAGAAGTAGCGGGCGGGTCGGTGAGTTGATCTGGAGAAGTAGCGGGCGGCGGATCAAAATCGTCGAGCTGTCTTGATCCAAAATTCAAGATGGTCTTCAGCGTTCAGCGGTGCGAACCCCGGACACCATCGTCGCCCTCTCCACGCCGCCCGGCCGGAGCGGCATCGGCGTCATACGCCTGAGCGGCCCCGCCTCGCTCGACTACACGCGCGCCCTCGTCCGCACACCGGACTTCACGCCCGAACCGAACCGCGCCACGCTCAAAACCCTCCGCGACCCCGACAGCGGCGACGCGCTCGACCAGTCGCTCGTCACCTACTTCAAATCCCCGCGTTCGTTCACGGGCGAAGACGTAATCGAACTGAGCTGCCACGGCTCGCCCGTCCTGCTGCTCGAAGTCGTTGACGCGCTTTTGAAACTCGGCGCGCGCGCGGCCGCTCCCGGCGAGTTCACACTGCGCGCCCTCTCCAACGGCCGCCTCAGCCTCAGCCAAGCCGAGGCCGTCCGTGACCTCATCGACGCGCAGACCAACGCCGCCGCCCGTCAGGCCGCGCGACAACTCGGCGGCGAGCTGTCCGCCCGTCTACAGCCGTTCAAAGATTCGCTCGTCGAAATCATTGTCCGGCTCGAATCCTCGCTTGAGTTCGTCGAAGACGACCTGCCCGAAGTCGCGCTCGAAAGCCTTCGACTTCAACTGGAAGGTTTAATCCACAATCTCGAAATTCTGGCCCGCTCGTTCCACTCCGGCCGCCTCCTGAAAGACGGCCTGAAGGTGACGCTCGTCGGCCGGCCTAACGCCGGTAAGTCCAGTATTTTCAACGAATTACTGACTTCAGACAGGGCCATCGTGACGGACATTCCGGGCACCACGCGCGACAGTTTAAGTGAACTCTTAAACCTCGAAGGCGTCCCCGTTTTGCTGACCGACACAGCCGGCGTGCGCGAAGCCTTCGACCCGATTGAACACCTCGGCATCGCGCGGACGCGTCAGGCCATGGCGGACGCAGACCTCATCGTTGCGGTGATCGACGGCTCGCAGCCGCTCACACGCGAGGACGAGTCGCTGCTCGCAGACCTTCCCGCAGGCTGCTACCTCATCGCGCTCAACAAAAGTGACCTCGGACAATTCGACCCGGCGACGCTCAACGGGTCTGCGCGTGGCATCAAACCAATTCCGATCTCGGCCAAAACGGGCGCAGGCTTCGACGAACTGCGGCGTGCTATACTCGCGCCGTTCGGCGGCGGTGGCCTCCAAACGACCGATTTTTTGATCACGAACGCGCGCCACTCCGACCTCCTGCGCCGCGCGGCCGATTCCCTTCGCGCCTCCCAAAAGTCTATCGGCGAAGGCGTGTCGGAAGACCTGATCCTCGTGGGACTCTACGATTCACTGCGTTTTCTCGGCGAAATAACGGGTGAGACGACGCCGGAAGATGTTCTCACACGGATATTCGCAACCTTCTGCATCGGGAAATAATCGGATGAGTTTCGACGAAAAGTTTGACGTGATCGTCATCGGCGCGGGCCACGCGGGCTGTGAGGCGGCCTCCGCCGCGGCGCGCATGGGCGCGGAAACCGCCATCGTGACCCTCAACCTCGACCTCATTGGACAGATGTCCTGTAACCCCGCCATCGGCGGCATCGCCAAAGGGCACATCGTCCGCGAGGTGGACGCGCTCGGCGGCATCATGGGCCGCGTCATCGACCGCACTGGCATCCAGTTTCGTCTCCTGAACCGCTCGCGCGGCCCCGCCGTGCAGTCCCCGCGCGCGCAGGCCGACCGCTCCCTCTACCGCACCGAGATGCGCCAAACTCTGGAGGCGACGCCTAACCTTCATCTTCGTCAAGGACTGGTCATCGACCTGATAGTCGAAAATGGGCGAATCCGCGGCGTCGAGATGCAGGACACACGGCGCATCTGTGCCGACGCCGTCATCCTCGCCACGGGCACTTTCCTGAACGGTCTAGTTCATACGGGCAGAAGAACTTACACGGCCGGCCGCGCCGGCGAACCGGCGTCGCTCGAACTGGCGGAGAGTCTGAAACGCCTTGGATTTGCCGTCGGTCGTCTGAAGACGGGCACTCCGCCACGCCTCGACGGGCGGACTATCGACTGGGAGCAGTTCGAACCTCAGCCGGCCGACGAGCGCCCCGTTCCGTTCTCTTTCTCCACGGAAATTATTCCCCAGCCCCAAATTAACTGCTACATCGGCTACACGAACGAGGCCGTCCACGACGCCATCCGCGCAAACATTCACGAGTCCCCTCTTTATTCCGGCCAGATCAAGGGCATCGGGCCCCGCTACTGCCCTTCAATCGAGGACAAGGTCGTTAAGTTCCCCGACAAGACTCGGCACCAGCTATTTCTTGAGCCTGAAGGGCACAACACCGCCGAAGTTTACCTAAACGGCTTTTCAACTTCCCTCCCGGCGGAGCTACAGCAGGATTTCGTCCACAAAATCCCCGGTTTGGATGGGGCGCGCATAATTCGCCCCGGCTATGCCATCGAATACGACTTCATCGATCCCAGAGGCTTAACCCCCTTCTTGGAAACCTCTCAAATCAAAGGTCTTTTCTTCGCCGGCCAGATTAATGGCACCACGGGCTACGAAGAGGCCGCCTGTCAGGGCCTCTTGGCCGGCATCAACGCGGCACTTTTCGTGCAAAAGCGGGAAGGATTTCGTCTGCGGCGAGAGGAATCTTATATCGGAGTTTTAATCGACGATCTAATCACCCAAGGTGTCGATGAACCCTATCGCATGTTCACTTCGCGTGCGGAGAACCGACTTTCGCTGCGCTACGATACCGCGGACGCTCGACTCACGCCCTACGGCCGCGACCTCGGACTCGTCGATGATTCTAACTGGGAGCTTTTCCATTCGCGACGTGAGCGTCTCTCCCAGTTGCGCCGCATTTTCGAAGCCACCCAATTTAAGCGCACCGACGCCGCCTACCAGTCACTTTCTCAACTCCTTAACGCCGATCTCGGTAATTCCTTCACCTTCGCCCAGATTTCGCTCCGCCCCCAAGTCGATCTGGAGTTGCTGAGAAAAGTTTTCTCCCTGAATACTGGTTTCGCAGCCTCTCCCGCCGAATTCGAAACCGTCTTCGCGGACGTTCTCTATAGCGGCTATCTTGCCGCGCGGCAAAATAATTTAGATCGTATTCACCACTACGATTCACTCCCCATTCCTCAGAGCTTCAGTTACAAGAAACTCGCCGGTCTGTCCTCTGAAATGGTCGAAAGATTCGAGCGCGCCCGTCCATTAACTTTCGGCCAAGCCCGTCGAATTTCTGGCCTCACGCCTGCCGCGATTTCAACTTTACTGGTGCACTTAAAATTAAATAAGGCCGCCTGAAACTATGTTTCACGTGCCACATTTAGCCGATGTGACACGTGAAACATAAGGAGCGCGGCTTTAAAGAACTGGTAGCAACGCCGAGTTTGTGCTAGTTTAGCGGCGCTTTTGAATGAATCGCTTCGAGAATCTTTGTTAATGGCTAAAATAATAGCTGTTGCTAACCAAAAAGGCGGCGTCGGTAAAACCACCACGGCAGTTAATTTAGCCGCCGCTTTGGCCGCTTCGGAGCTAAAGGTACTGCTCGTCGATACCGACCCTCAGGCCAACGCGACTTCGGGCGTCGGCGTTCAGAGAGGAAGTTTTCGCCGCAGCCTCTATCACGCGCTGGTGCTTGACGAGCCGATAGTAAATTTAATTCAGAACACGGAATTGCCGCTTTTGAAGGTTCTGCCCGCGGATAAAAATCTGACCGGTGCGGAAGTCGAATTAGTGGATTTAGAGCGCAGGGAGTACAAATTAAAAGGGTTACTAAACTCTGTCGAAAGCGAATTTGACTACATAATCATAGACTGCCCCCCTTTTCTCGGCCTGCTCACCCTCAACGCTCTAACCAGTGCAAATTCGCTGCTCGTTCCTATCCAGTGTGAATACTATGCTCTGGAAGGGGTCACGGAGTTGTTCGATACGCTGGCCCGGATCAGAAGATCTTTAAATCCGGGGCTGACAATCGAAGGGCTTTTGTTGACCATGTATGATGACCGCACCAATCTTGCGGCAGCGGTCGCGCAAGACCTGCGAGACTTTTACGGCCGGCAGGTGTTGGAGACGGTCATCCCACGCAATGTAAAGCTGGCAGAGGCCCCCAGTTACGGCAAACCAATCATTTTGTACGACATCCGCTCAAGAGGCGCTGAAAGCTATCTTCAACTGGCAAAGGAGATAATTTCCCATGACAAGAAAGGTTCTGGGACGGGGGTTGAGCGCGCTGCTATCGGAGACGACACCCCAAGTCAGTGAAGATTTGAAAGAGATAGATATAGACCTGATCGAACCAAACAACCTACAGCCCCGAACCCGCTTCGACGAAGCGCAGCTCGAGGAACTCGCACAATCAATCAAAGCTAACGGGATCGTTCAACCTGTTCTGGTTAGAAGGATTGGGGGGGAGAGGTATCAGCTAGTCGCGGGCGAGCGTAGGTGGCGAGCCGCACAGCGGGCAGGGCTGCAAAAAGTCCCCGCCGTCATCCGCGAAGTCCCCGACGACAGGATGCTGGAGTTAGCCCTGATCGAAAACATCCAGCGGCAGGAGCTTAACGCGATTGAGGAAGCTCACGCTTATAAAAGATTGATTGAGACTTTGGGTCTGACTCAGGAAACTGTCGCCCAGCGGGTAGGCCGCGACCGGACATTCGTCACTAACTACCTGAGGCTTCTGCGTCTACCCGAAGACATCCAGCAGTTAGTCGAGGAAAATAAAATCTCTATGGGCCATGCCCGAGCTTTGCTCGGAATCGACGACGCTGGCAAACAGCGTGAATTAGCTTTGAGTATTGTTGAACAAAGTCTTTCTGTTAGAGAGACTGAGCGGGCCATCAAGCGAATAATTGCAAACAGCGAATCGGTGGACACTGTACCTGTTAAAACTGAAGATCCAAATTATCGCGCTGCCGAGGACAAATTAAGGAGAAGGTTCGGAACTAAGGTAAGAATACTGCCTAATAATAACGGTACGGGCGGGAAAATCGAAATTCAATACTACAGCGACCAAGACCTTCAAAGGCTGTATGAGCAATTAGGCGCGTCGCAAGTTTAGCACCGCCACGCCTGCTTTTACTGATTACAGTGCGTAATATCTTGGAGTTATGGCTATAACCGGGAAAGATTTACCTTATGATTCTGAGCAGAGAAGCAAGTGTTTATAACTGACTACTAAATATTGCTATATAAAATAAGGACAGTTCTTAACCAGAAAGTTAGCCTCACTTTCTAGATCGGTATTCTATAAAAATCAGTTACTTTCAGGTCGAAAGAGAATTCGAAGTTACTCGTTTGTCTATCTACCGAATTGACCAATTGTGAAACTCTGTGCTAGGCTTGCGAGTTTCTAAGACCTAGATAGCTATCACCTTACAGGTTGATTTGACCTTGAGGCTCGGCACAATGTTTCTCGCATTTGCAGAAAACTCGATTCAACTCGTGCCCGACGGCACGCTTTTTCTTCACATTGCGCTCATAATTTTGATGGTCTTCGTGCTGAATATCACACTGTTCAGGCCGATAAATAAAGTTCTCGAAGAACGTGATAGGCGCACGCGGGGCCGTTCGGGGGAGGCGCAGGACATTCTGGGCCGCGTCGAGTCTGGGCTGAAGCGGTACGAGACTTCTCTGCGTGAGGCGCGGCTGGAAGGGTATCACCTGCTGGAGGCGCAACGTGCGGAGGCGCTGAGCGCCAGACAGGCCCGGTTGGGTGAGTTGCGGGAAGACTTACGCGGCCAAGTTGAAGAGCAGAAAGATTCCATCCGCACGCAGGCTGAGGCGGCGCGCGCCGCCCTCGTGGGTGACGCGCAGCGGCTCGCCGCGGAGATCAGCAATCAGGTGTTGCGGCGCGGGGCGTCGCGTTGATGGTCGCCCGCGAACAGTTAATCACCGACCCGGCATAACACAGTTAGGACAATGATTTTAAGCGCGGCTATCAGTCTGCTTTTCGCCGGGGGCGAGACCCATTGGTACAACGTCCCCGGCTGGGAGGCTTGGAAGTTTTTAAACCTCTTCCTGTTCGTCGGGGCGCTGGTTTACTTCTTCCGGCGGCCCCTGAGCGAGTCGCTGCTCGCGCGCCGCGAGGCCATCAGGCGCGACTTGATGCGCGCGCAGGAGGAGCGCAACGCCGCGCTGGCGAGGTTGGAAGAGGTCGAGGCGCGGCTGTCCACCTTGAACGCGGAGGTCGAGGCCGTGCGCGCGCAGTCGCAGAAGGAAGCGGCCATGGAGCGCGAGCGGATCGAGCGCGCGACCGAAGAAGAGATGAGGAAGCTGCGCGAGCAGGCCCAGCGCGAGATCGAGAGCGCGGGCAAGGTGGCGCGGCAGGAGTTGCGGCGGCAGGCGGCGGAGGAGAGCGTCCGTCTGGCCGAGCAGACGATCCGGCGCGAGCTGCGCCCCGAAGACGACGCGCGCCTGATCGGCGAGTACGTCGAGGAGTTAGGAGGGATCAGGCGTTGAGCGTGCAGGGGATGGCGCGGCGTTACGCCGCCGCTCTGGCCGACGTGGTGACGGAGCGCGACGAGGCGCGCGAGGTGCAGGAGGAGTTGTCCGCGTGGGAGTTGATGACGCAGGGCAACCCCGAACTGCTCGAAGTCTTCCGCAACCCGGCGATCCCCTACGAGCAGAAGCGCAAAGTCCTCGACACGCTCGTCGCGCGGGCGCGCGTGCGGCCGACGACGGCCAACTTCCTGCAAGTCCTGCTGCGCAACCACCGCATCTCTGATCTGCGCGAGATCAACCTGAGGTTCGCGCAGGAACTCGACGACCGTAGGGGCGTCGTCGTCGCGCACGTGACGACCGCGCGCAACGTGCCGGAGACGGATCGCGTCCGGCTGGCCGACAAGCTGTCGAACCTGACGGGCCGGAGCGTGCGCTTGCAGTTCAACGTGGACGAGGAGTTGATCGGCGGCGTCGTAACGCGCATCGGCTCGACCGTCTATGACGGCTCCGTGCGGACGCAACTCGAACGGATCAAGCTCAGGATGGCGGGCGAGAGGTGACTTATCGATTTTTGATTTTAGATTTGCGGTTGGGGAAAGGCCGCCCGCAAGTCAGCAGTTGAATCAAAAATCGCAAATCGAAAATACAAATATGGAACCGATCAAAGCGAACGAGATCAGCGACATCATCCGCCGGCAGATCGAGAACTTCGAGGCGGGCGTGACGATCACCGAAGTCGGCACCGTGATCAAAGTCGGCGACGGCATCGCCGAAGTCCACGGCCTTGATAAGGTGATGTCGGGCGAACTGCTCGACTTCCCGCACGACGTGCGCGGCCTCGCCCTGAACCTCGAAGAGGACAAGGTCGGCGTCGTACTCTTCGGGGAGTTTCAGAAGGTCAAAGAAGGCGACGTGGTGCGCCGCACCAAGCGCATCATGGAAGTCCCGGTCGGCGACGCGTTGATCGGCCGCGTCGTCGACGCGCTCGGCCAAGCCATTGACGACCGCGGGCCGATCACGACGGACACGTTCAACCCGGTCGAGCGCATCGCGCCCGGCGTCGTCGACCGCCAGCCCGTGAAGGAGCCTTTGCAGACGGGCTTGAAGGCCATCGACGCGATGGTCCCCATCGGGCGCGGCCAGCGCGAGCTGATCATCGGCGACCGCCAGACGGGCAAGACGGCCGTCGCGCTCGACACGATCCTGAACCAGCGCGGCAAGGACGTGATCTGCATCTACGTCGCCATCGGCCAGAAGGCTTCGACCGTCGCGCAGGTGCGCAAGACCCTTGAGGCGAGCGACGCGATGAGCTACTCGATCATCGTCAACGCCTCGGCGTCCGACCCGGCCGCGATGCAGTACCTCGCGCCCTACACCGGCGCGGCCATCGGCGAGTACTTCCGCGACACCGGCCGCCACGTCCTGACCATCTACGACGATCTCTCGAAGCACGCCGCGGCCTACCGCGAAATCTCTTTGCTGCTGCGCCGCCCGCCGGGGCGCGAGGCGTTCCCCGGCGACGTGTTCTACCTGCACTCGCGCCTGCTCGAACGCGCGTCGAAACTCTCGGACGCGAAGGGCGGCGGCTCGCTCACCTCGCTCCCGATCATCGAGACGCAGGCCGGCGACATCTCGGCCTACATCCCGACGAACGTCATCTCGATCACCGACGGCCAGATCTTCCTCGAAGCCGACCTCTTCAACGCGGGCGTGCGGCCCGCGATCAACGTCGGCAACTCGGTCTCGCGCGTCGGCGGCGCGGCCCAGATCAAGGCGATGAAGCAGGTGGCCGGCACGCTCCGGCTCGACCTCGCGCAGTACCGCGAGCTGGCGGCCTTCGCGCAGTTCGGCTCCGACCTCGACAAGGCGACGCAGGCGCAGCTCGCGCGCGGCCAGCGCCTGACCGAGATTCTCAAGCAGCCGCAGTACCGCCCGGTTGACGTGGAGAAGCAGGTGCTCACGCTCTGGGCCGCGACGAACGGCTACGTGGACGACATCCCGGTCGATCAGGTGCGCCGCTTCGAGACGGAACTGATCAACTTCGTCGAGAACGCGCACCCGTCGCTCCTGCGCTCCATCGCCGAGCGCAAGGCGATCACGGACGAAATCAAGGGCGACCTTCAGACCGTCCTCGGCGACTTCAAGTCGCAGTGGGGCGAGACGACGGTCGTCAACGCCCGCCCAGCCGCGACGCCGGCCGCGCAGCCCCAAGAGGCGACGGCCGCCGCGGGAGCTTAAAAGCAGTGATCGGAGGTTAGAGGTTAGAGGTTAGTAAGAAAGCCCTTTTACTAACCTCTAACCTCTAACCTCTAACCTCTGAAGTCATGGCTAACCTCCTCGATCTCCGCCGGCGCATCAAGTCGGTCAAGAACACGCAGCAGATCACGAAGGCGATGAAGATGCTTTCGGCGGTCAACCTGCGGCGCGCGCAGGAGCGCGTCACGAGCGCGCGCCCGTTCGCCGGCAAGATGACCGAGGTGCTCACCGAACTCGCCGGCTACACGGACGAGAACTACAGCCACCCGCTGCTCGACCGCCGCGGCGACTCGCGCTACCTGCTCGTCCTCATCACCGCCGACAAGGGGCTGGCCGGCGCGTTCAACGCGAACCTGATCAAGGCCGCGCAGGCGTTCATCAAAGAGCACGAGGGCCAGACCGTCGAGCTGATGGCCGTCGGCCGCAAGGGCCGCGACTTCTACCGCCGCCGGCCCGTCGAGATCGTGCGGGAGTACGTCGGCCTGACGGGGAAGGGGCGCATCTCTTACGCCGAGGCGGTCGAGCTGGCCGAGGACGTGATGCGCCGCTTCCGCGAGGACGAGTCGCTCGACAAGGTCTTCATCATCTACAACGAGTTCCGCTCCGTCTTGCAGCAGCGCGTCGTCGTCGAACAACTCCTGCCGGTCGCGCGCGACACGGAGGAAGCGGAGCCGGAGGCGGGCGCGCAGGCGGAGGCGCGCATCGAGTACCTTTACGAGCAGCCGCCCGCCGAAATCTTCGGGACGTTGTTGCCGCGCCTGATCGAGACGCAAATCTTCCGCGCGCTGCTGGAGTCAATCGCCTCCGAGCAGGGCGCGCGGATGACGGCGATGGACGCGGCGTCGAAGAACGCGGGCGAGCTGATCGGCACGCTCACGCTCAACATGAACCGCATCCGGCAGGCGGCGATCACGAAGGAGATCATCGAGGTCGTCTCCGGCGCGGCCGCGGCAGGGAAGTGACGACGGCGGACGCCGCCGCCGCGCGTGGGAAGTCAAAAGTTAGTTTGACAGGGGAGGGAAGCCGCGCGGCTTCCCTTTTTTTATCTTCCGAGTTGCCCTAACCTGCTCCGGTGATGACGGCGCGAAGCGAGACGGCGGGCGGCGCGGCCGGGACTCTCGGGCGCGCGGGCGCGAGCGGCTGGCGCGGGCGGCTCCGGCGCTACGGCCCGCTCCTCGTGTGGATCGCGTTCGTCTGCTACGCCTCGACGGGGGCGCTGTCGGCCCCGCAAACGTCGCGCATCGTCGGCCCCCTGTTGCGCTGGCTGTTCCCCGGAATTACGGACGCCCAGCTGCTCGCCGCGCACCTGACGGTGCGGAAGCTCGCGCACCTGACCGAGTACGCCGTCCTCGCGCTGCTCGCGTCGCGCGCCTTCCTCACGTCGTCGAAAGAGTTCTTGCGCGGGCGCTGGGCCGTCGCGGCGCTCGCGCTCGCGGCCTGTCTCGCGCTGCTCGACGAGTTGAACCAGTTGTTCACGCCCACGCGCGGCGGCTCCATCTGGGACAGCCTGCTCGACGTGACGGGCGCGGCGCTCGCGCTCGCCGCCGTCGCGCTGCTGCGGCTACGCCGGCGTCGCGCTCTTGATCGCCAACAGGTGTCGGGCAGTTCGGCGTGAAGTGGAAACGATGCGAAAGCAACAGCACAGGCGATCAGTTAACTGTCTCAAACTTCTCGTCGCGCTCTGCCTCGTCGCGCCCGCGCTCCACACGCCGAACGCGGCGCGCGCCCAAGTCAGATCGGTTTACGAAGAGGGTGCGCTCGGACTCGGCCTGCTGCTGCGCCGCTTGCAGACGACGGCGAGCGTGCTGCACGTCGGTGCGCACCCGGACGACGAGGACTCGGCCCTCGTCGCGCGGCTCGCGCGGGGCGACGGCGCGCGCGTCGCGTACCTGTCGCTGACGCGCGGCGAGGGCGGGCAGAACCGTATCGGCCCGGAGTTGTTCGAGGCGCTCGGCGTCATCCGCACCGAGGAGCTGTTGCAGGCCCGGCGGCTCGACGGCGGCGAGCAGTTCTTCACGCGCGCCTTCGACTTCGGCTTCGCCAAGACGCGCGCCGAGGCGGCCGCGCGCTGGGACGAGCGCGAGATTCTGGGCGACATCGTCCGCGTCATCCGCACGTTCCGCCCGACCGTCATCGTCTCGCGCTTCCGCGGCACGCCGGAGGACGGCCACGGCCACCACCAGTTCGCCGGCCACCTGACGCCGCTCGCCTTCCGCGCCGCGGCCGACCCCGCCGAGTTCCCCGAACAGATTGCCGAGGGCCTGCGCCCGTGGCAGGCGCAGAAGCTTTACGTCTCCGAGAACCTTCGCCTGCCCGCGCGCCCGGCGGCGCAGACAAACGCGAACGCGAACGCGAACACAACTACGAACGCCAACGCGACCGCGGGCGCGCCGAACGTCGTGCGGATCGAGACCGGCGAACACGACCCGCTGCTCGGCCGCAGTCATTACGAGTTGGCGATGGAGGGGCGCAGCCAGCACAAGTCGCAGGGCGAGGGCCAGCTTGAGCTGCGCGGGCCGCAGGCGTCGGGCGTCCGCCTCGTCGAGCGCGCGCCGAGTCCGCCCGGCTCCCCCGAAGTCGAGCGCAACATCTTCGACGGCCTCGACACTTCGATCTCCGGCATCACGCGCGCCGCGCGCCTCTCCGGCCCGGCCGCCCAAACACTGCTCGACGGCCTCGCCGAGATTGAGCGCAACGCCGCGCTCGCCATCGACAATTACAACGTCAACGATCCGAACACCGTGCTCGCCGCGCTCCACGCTGGACTCACCCGCACGCACGCGGCGCGAACGAGTCTGGCGAAGCTCGGCGACGCGACGACTGGCGCGGGCGGGCCGGCGCGAGGTGTCGCGGCGGGTGCGGCCGACCCCGCGAGTGCCCGCGACGCAGACCTGCTGCTCGCGCGCAAAGAGTCGGAGTTCGCCGAAGCCCTGCGGCTCGCGCTCGGCC
>DATCVD010000692.1:0-4388 GCA_036567125.1 Pyrinomonadaceae bacterium
CGACGACGCGGAACAGCTCGCCTCCGATCCCGATCTGGAGTCGCTCCGGCCGCTCCCGGACTTCCGCAGGGTGCTCGGCCGGCTGCGCGGCGAAGGCGCGAGTTGAGCGCGCCCCACGCCCTCGCTCCGCCGCGCCGCGCCGCGCGCCGCAAGTAAGTTATGAACACACAGCCACTCATCCTCGTCGCGGAAGACGAAGACCTGATGCGCGCGATCCTCGCCGGCCTGCTGGAATCCGAGGGCTACCGCGTCGCGGCCGTCGCCTCCGCCGAGGAGGCGCTGGAAAAGTTCACGGCCGAGGACGTGGCCCTAACGCTCACCGACATTCGCATGAGCGGCATGGACGGGCTCGCCCTGCTCGACCGCGTCAAGGACATCGACCCCGAAGCTCTGGTCATCGTGATGACGGCCTACTCGTCCGTCGATTCCGCGGTCGCGGCGCTGCGCAAAGGCGCTTACGACTACGTGACGAAGCCGTTCGTCAACGAAGACCTGCTGCACTCGGTCGGGAACGCGCTGCGCCAGCGCGAGCTCTTCCGCGAGAACCGCGCGCTGCGCCGCGAGCTGGATCGGCGCTACAGCTTCTCGGAGATCGTCGGCACGTCCGAAGCTTTGCAGTCGGTCTTCCGTCTGGTCGAGAAGGTGGCGGCGACGAACACGAACATTCTGGTCGAGGGCGAGTCGGGCACCGGCAAGGAGTTGATCGCGCGGGCCATCCACCACCACAGCCCGCGCGGCAGCCGCCCCTTCGTCGCCGTCAACTGCGGCGCGCTCCCCGAAACGCTGTTGGAGTCCGAGCTGTTCGGCCACACGAAGGGCGCGTTCACCGGCGCGACGGCCGCGCGGCCCGGCCTGCTGCGCGCGGCCGAGGGCGGCACGGTCTTCCTCGACGAGATCGGAGAGATCACGCCGGCCACGCAGGTGCGCTTACTGCGCGCCGTGCAGGAGCACGAAGTCCTGCCCGTCGGCGCGAGCGCGCCCGTCCACTTCGACGCGCGCATCATCTGCGCGACGAACCGCGATCTGGAGAAGGAGGTCGCCGAGGGCCGCTTCCGCGAAGACCTGTTCTACCGCCTGAACGTCATCGCGATTCACCTGCCGCCCTTGCGCGAGCGGCGCGAGGACGTCCCGCTGCTCGTGCGCCACTTCGTCACGCGCACGGCGCGCGAGCAGGGCCAGCAGGAGAAGCCCATCGAGCGCGCCGCGATGGCCGCGCTCATCAACTACGCTTGGCCGGGCAACGTGCGCGAGTTGCAGAACGCCGTCGAGCGCGCGTTCACCCTGAGCGGCGCGGAGATCGACTTGGAGAGCCTCCCGCCGCGCGTGCGCCAGTCGGCCGCGAAGGAGGACGCGGTGCGCGACCCCGACGGCCTCCGCCCCACGCTCGCCGAGATCGAGCGCCGCTACATCTTCGAGACGCTCGCCTCCGTCAACCAAGACAAGGCCCGCGCCGCCAACATCCTCGGCATCGACCTCTCCACCCTCTACCGCAAGCTCAAGCGCTACGACGCCGACTAGACTTCGCGCGCCGGCTCCCGGCGAAAGGCGAGGCCCGCCGCGCGTGCCGTTGCGCGGCGGGCCTCGCGGCCGCCTCCTCTCGCGCCTCGACTACGCCTTCTCGACGCTCACGGAGACGGGAACCGGGTTGGCGATCATGTCCAAGACGGGCGAGCGGCGCTGGGCGAGATCGCACAGCTCACGAATCTTCTCCTCGGGCGCGTCGGCCTTCACGCGGAAGGTGACGCGCAGGTTCTCGTAGCCGTTGCGCACGTCGTCGCTCAGGCCGAAGAAGCCTTGCAGGTCGAGGTCGCCTTCGAGGTGCGACTCGACCTCGTCGATCCTGATGCCCTGCGCGGCGGCGTGATAGACGAGCGAGGTCGTCAGGCACCCGGCCAGCGCCTTCAAGACGAACTCGACGGGGTTCGCGCCGCGCGCCTCGCCGACGAGCGCGGCCGGCCCGTCTCCGGGCGCGGGGCCGGCCGCGCCCCCGCCGACCACCTCGTAAACTTCCCTGACGGCCGGGCCGCCGCCGCCGCCGTCGATCCACCTGTTCCGGGCGCGGAACGTGAACCGCGCGAGCGACGGCGTGGCCCTGATGGCGACCACCGTCTGCATCAGTTGATCCACGTTCACGCCGCCCGCCGCCTCCGCCTCTTCGGCCGCCGCCGTCGTCATAACCTTTCGCCTCCACTCGTCACAGGTCAATCCGGGCGGACGCGAATCAGCCCGGACGGGTTAACTCGCGCCCGCGCTTCAGCAGGACGCGACCGCGGCCCGCTCGACGCGCCGGCGCACCGCCTCCGAAGCCGCGAGGGCCGCCTGATACGTGTAACCGTGATTCATTCGCACCTCCCGGAATGGCCGCCGACAATCGTAGCTTCAGACAGCCGCGCCGCCGCCGGCCGCCGCCCACAAGACTCACGCGCGGAAACTCGCGGCAACGGATCACGGCGCGCGGCGACGCATTTGATCGCGGGGCGCACCGCGAATTTGATCGCGGGACGCACGACGAAGCATCCCGCGTTTTTTTCGCGCGCGGCTGATCCCCTCCGCGCGAATGCCGCGCGTTACGGGCAGGGGAAACCGCACGAGAGGCGAGCTGACGTGAAGCCGTCAAACACTTTTCGGCTCGTGCGTTGACATGCCGGCTCCGTTTTGGACTCTCTCCCCAGCCGGCCGGGCCGCCATCACAACTTACCCACTAGGAGCTGACCAGATGAACTTGCCGTTACCGCGCACCGCGCGCCGAGTCCTCGCCGCGATGTCCCTCGCGGTCGTCTTCGTCGCCTCACTCTCGTCGACGCCGGGCGCGAACGCTAACAACTTCGCCCGCCCGTTCGGCGACGTGAAGGTGCTCGCCACCGTGCCGTCGCCCAACGCCATGCCGGAGGGCGTCGCCGTGCGCGGCAACAAGGTTTACGTCTCGGGGCCGGCCACCTTCGGCAACGCCGGCAACGGCGAGCCTTCGGGCGTCTGGGAGTTCGACATCAAGTCGGGCGCGCTCACCAACTACTTCCCGGCGCAGGGCGAGAACCTCAATGCCGATCACGCCAACTCGTGCATCGCCTTCGACGGCGCGGGCCGCCTCTACGTCCTGAACATCCAGCTCGGCGTCTATCGCATCGACACCGCCACGGGCGCGCAGGAGATTTACGCGCCGGCGTTCCCGAACCTGCCGGCCTGCGCCTCGGCCGCGCCCGGCACGCCCTGCTCGCCGACCCTGTTCGACGCGCCGCAAGGCTCGCTCCCCAACGATCTCGCCTTCGACGCGGCCGGTAACCTCTACGTGACCGACTCCTTGCAGGCGACCATCTGGCGCGTCCCCGCGGGCGGCGGCCCGGCGCAGATTTGGTTCCAAGATGCGCGCCTCGATTCGCCCTTCATCGGCGCGAACGGCATCCGCGTCGATCCGACCGGCACGCGCCTGTTCGTCTCCCACTCGCTCGACTTCACGGGCACGGGCCGCATCTTCACGCTGCCCATCGTCGAGCAGCCGACGGCCGCCGACCTCCAGACGTTCCGCACCTACGCGCCGAACGACGTGCCCGACGGCATCGCCTTCGGCCGCTCCGGCAAACTCTACGTGGCGATTGCCGCGCCGTTCGCCTCCGGCATCTCCATCATCAACCCCGACGCCACGGAGGCCGCGCGCCTCTCGAACCCCTTGGGCAGCCCCGTGTTCCCCTACGACTCGCCGGCCAACATCGCCTTCGACAAGCACGGCTCGCTGCTCGTCGTCAACCACCCTTTCGCCACGATGGATCCGTCGCACTTCACCGTGCTCGACGTGTACGTCAACGACAAGGAGCACTCGCTGATCAGGCCGAACGTCCCGTAAAGGAGGTGCAACATGTAGCGTGTTAAGAAGGCCGTACCGGAGCAAACCTCTAACACGCGGTGCAGAGCAAGAGGACATTAAACGCGCGTGGGGCGCAGTGGTTCGACTGACCACTGCGCCCCACGCGCGTTCGCGCCCGAGTCCCGGCGTCGGCGTTATCTCAGCGCCCGCGCAGCGAGCGCGCGACGAGGCCGATGCCGCCCGCGAGCAGGACGAACATGACGATGGTGTTGAAGAGGCTGGTCGGCTGGAAGTAGATGTGGAGGTTCATGATGACGCCGGTCACGATGACGACCGCGCCGACGAACAGGAGCAGCCAGCCCGCCTTCGATCTGCCGTTGAAGAAGAGGAGGCCGATGCCGAAGACGAGCGGGACGAGCGAGAGGCCGAAGGCGTTGTAGCCGCCGAAAGACCAGTAGCCGCCGGCGACCGTCACGCGGCTCGTGAGGATGTACGCGCCCGCCACGGCCATGGCGAGGCCGAGGAAGAACTGGCCCACGCCGCCGGGCGTCCCGCCCGCGCCGCGGCGCGAAAGCCCGCCGTCGTCCCC
>DATCVD010000693.1:0-3589 GCA_036567125.1 Pyrinomonadaceae bacterium
CCGCCCGAAGAGCGCGCCGCGCGCCGCCGCTGGTGCGTGCGCTGCTGGCACGAAGACGACGACTCCTCGCCGCGCGACGTTTAATCTTCGGTCGAGTGTGAACGAAGACGGGTCGCCGAGGCGACGAACAACCCTAACGGAGAATCGAGATGAAGAAAGTTCCCGCCCTCCTGCTCGCCCTCGCCTTCCTCGCGCCCGCTTCGCCCGCCCCCGCGCAGGGCGGCGGCGCGCAACCGGCCGCGGCGAAGACCGTCGTCATCCGGGCCGCGCGCATGTTCGACGCCAAGAGTGATCGCGTCACGTCGCCCGGCGTGATCGTCGTCTCGGGCGGGAGGATTCAGGCGGTCGGCGCGCAGGCCCGCGTCCCGGCCGACGCGGAGGTGATCGACCTCGGCGACGCGACCCTGCTGCCCGGCTTCATGGACGCGCACACGCACGTCTCCTTCGAGGCCACGGCCGACTGGAAGCAGGACGAGCTGGACTCGCTCAAGAAGTCGCCCCCCGAACAAACGCTCGACGCGACGGTCTTCGTGCGCCGCACGCTCCGGATCGGCTTCACCACCGTCCGCGATCTCGGCGCGGGCGAGATGGTTGACGTGGGCCTGCGCAACGCGATTGCGAACGGCCGCGTCGAGGGGCCGCGCATCCTCGCCGCCGTGCGCGCCGTCGGCGCGACGGGCGGCCACTGCGATCCCGTGGGCGGCTACCGGCCCGACCTCTTCAACCCCGCCCTGAACCTCGACGCCACGGT
Source organism: Pyrinomonadaceae bacterium (assembly GCA_036567125.1). Classification (GTDB taxonomy): domain Bacteria; phylum Acidobacteriota; class Blastocatellia; order Pyrinomonadales; family Pyrinomonadaceae; genus JAIVGV01. The sequence continues at coordinate 752 of DATCVD010000693.1, forward strand.
CGCCGACGGCGCGGACGCGGTGCGCCGCGCCGTGCGCCTGAACGTCAGGGCGGGCGCGGACGTGATCAAGGTCTGCGCGACGGGCGGCGTGCTCTCGCTCGTCGGCGACGTGAGTTCGCCGCAGCTCACGCAGGCCGAGCTGGACGCGCTCGTCGACGAGGCGCACGCGCTCAAGCGGCGCGCCGCCGCGCACGCGCACGGGGCCGAGGGCGCGAAGCGCGCCATCCGCGCCGGCATCGACTCCATCGAGCACGGCTCGTTCCTCGACGACGAGGCGCTCGACCTGATGAAGCAGCGCGGCACCTATCTGGTCGCCACGCTGATGGCCTCGCAGGGCTTGCGCGAGCGGCTCGCGCGCGGCGATCAGCTTCCCGGCAACGTCGCCGACAAGGCGCGCGCCGCCATCAGCAGCATCGACGCCACCTTCCGCAAGGCCGTCCAGCGCGGCGTGCGCATCGCCTTCGGCACGGACGCGGGCGTCTACCCGCACGGCCGCAACGCCGAGGAGTTCCGCCTCATGGTCGAGCGCGGCATGACGCCGGCGGCCGCGCTGCGCGCCGCGACTTCCGTCAACGCCGAGCTGTTCGGCATCTCCGACCGCCTCGGCACGCTCGAACCCGGCAAGCTCGCCGACATCGTCGCCGTCCCCGGCGACCCCACGCGCGACATCCGCCAGACCGAGCGAGTCTTCTTCGTGATGAAGGAAGGCGCGATCTACAGACACGACCGGCAGCGGTGACGGCGCTCGCGCCGCGCCCACTGCTGCTCCGCGCGGAGCCGGCGGCGGTGATTTGAATCCCGGACGCCCTTGGTTTATCTTGCGCGTGCGGCCCTCTCGGAACAACCCAAGCCCTCGCCGTATCCATTCCGCCAGCCAAGTTCGGGGAGGCTTATGTCCATCAACGAGGAGAAACTGAATCAACTGCTGGGGCAGTTCGTCGCGGATTTCGGGGCCACGTTCCACGCCGGGCTGGTCGTCATCGGCGAGAGCCTCGGCCTCTACAAGGCGCTGGCCGGGGGGCCGCTGACCTCCGCCGAGTTGGCCGAGCGCACGGGGACGGACGAGCGCTACGTGCGCGAGTGGCTCAACTCGCAGGCGGCCGGCGGGTACGTGCATTACGACGCGGCGGCCGGGCGCTACTCGCTCACGGAGGAACAGGCGTTCGCGCTGGCCGACGAGCAGAGTCCGGCCTACCTGCCGGGCGCGTTCCTGCTGGCCGTCTCGGCGCTCCGGGCCGTGCCGCAGATCGCCGAGCGGTTCCGCACCGGCGAGGGCTTCGGCTGGCACGAGCACGATCACGGCCTGTTCCGCGGCACGGAACTCTTCTTCCGGCCCGGCTACGCCGCCAACCTGACCAGCTCGTGGCTGCCCGCGCTCGACGGCGTCGAGGCGAAGCTGCGGGCCGGGGCGAAGGTGGCCGACGTGGGCTGCGGCCTCGGCGCTTCGACGATCCTGATGGCCCAGTCGTACCCGGCCTCGACCTTCGTCGGCTACGACTACCACGGCGGCTCCATCGAGCAGGCGCGCCAGCGCGCGGCCGCGGCGGGCGTGGCCGACCGCGTGACGTTCGAGGTCGCCCGCGCGAAAGACTACCCCGGCTCGGGCTACGACTTCGTCGCCTTCTTCGACTCGCTGCACGACATGGGCGACCCGCAGGGCGCGGCCGCGCACGTGCGCGAGTCGCTCGCGCCCGGCGGCACGTGGATGATCGTCGAGCCTTTCGCCGGCGACCGCGTCGAGGACAACCTCAACCCGGTCGGGCGCATTTACTACTCGGCCTCGACGCTGCTGTGCACGCCCGCGTCGAAGTCGCAGGAGGTGGGCCTCGCGCTCGGGGCGCAGGCCGGCGAGGCGCGCCTGCGCGAGGTGGTCACCGGCGGCGGCTTCACGCACTTCCGGCGCGCCGCCGAGACGCCCTTCAACATCGTCTACGAGGCCAGACCATAAGTCGTTACCTGTTTTAACATCCGCGAGGTGTCCCTGATGAGCATCGCACAGACGTTGCTGCCGGAGTTCGATCACGAGATGCAGACGACGCGGGCCGTGCTGGCGCGCGTGCCGGAGGCCGACGCCGACTGGCGGCCGCACCCGAAGTCGATGACGCTGGGCCAACTCGCCTCGCACGTCACGAACATCGTGCGCTGGGGCGGGGCGACGTTCGAGCTGGAGGTGCTTGATCTGGCGTCGCCGGACGCCGCGCAGTTCGCGCCGCCGAAGTTCGAGACGACAGAAAAACTGGTCGAGCGGTTCGACGCGAACGTCGCCGAGACGCGCGCGGCCCTCTCGGCCGCCGCGGACGAGGAGATGGGCGTCGTCTGGACGCTCAAGAGCGGCGCGCAGACGATCCTCGCCATGCCGCGCGCGGCGACGTACCGCTCGTTCATGATGAGCCACCTCATACACCACCGCGGCCAGCTCAGCGTCTACCTGCGCCTGCGCGACGTGCCGCTCCCGCCGATCTACGGCCCGACGGCCGACGAGTCGAATAGAAAATAGTGGGCGGCGAGCGGTAAGGCAGAAAGCGGAAGGCGGCGAAGCCCCGGAGGGGCGGAATAGATCGTCGGAGATTTATTCCAACCCTCGGGGGCTTCACTTATTTCCCGGCGTCGATTCTTGGGCGTCGCCCAAGCTGTCGCGTGACGCCCCCGCGGGGCTTCGGCCGCCTTCCGCTTTCCGCCGACCGCTCACTCCGAAGTGACCCGGTCGTAGGCCGCGCGGATCGCGGACGTGCGGTCGCGTAAGTTCGAGACGAAGGCGGCGGGCGAGGCGAGGCCGAGGGCGGAGGCCAAGTCGCGGAGCGTCGGGTGGTCGGGGGCGGCGGGCAGGCGCGTGGAGCG
>DATCVD010000694.1:0-2375 GCA_036567125.1 Pyrinomonadaceae bacterium
TACTCGACGACGACCTCGCGGCCGAGCGCGAGCGCGGCGAGGTGGCGGCGCGCCTGATCGGCCTCGCGCGCGTCGCGCGGCGCTTGCACGCCTTTCAGCACGACGGTCAGCCGCCGGCCGCTGGTCGTGACGACGAGTGACGTGCCGTCGGGCACTTCGGCGACGAGCGCGCGGAAGAACGACGCGTCGGCGGGGACGGACGAAAGAAGGAGGAGGAGTGCGGGCAGCAGGAGGGCCGCGTGGCGAAGGTGTTTCATAGATTTTTCCGCGGAGGCTGAGGGAGTCGGGGTGAGTGAGGCGTCGGCGGCGCGCCCGCGCCGCGCGTGGGGCACTTTCGAGATTAGCGGCGCGGCGCGGTCTTCGTCAACGATTTTTGCTGCGGCCCGGTCAGCCGGCTCCGGGCCGCCGCGGCCCGCTCAGTCGGCCTCGGCGCGGGCCGCGCGGGTCTGCTGGTAGAGGAACGAGACGCCGAGCAGGATCGCGCCGAGCACGATGAAGGAGACGATGCGGTAGAAACGCTCAAGCTCCGAGAGATCGAAGAGGAACACTTTCGCCGTCGCCGCGCCGAGCAGCGCGAGCGCCATCAGGCGCAGGACGCGGTTGCCGCGCGCGTGGCCGAGCGCGAGGAGCGCGCCGCCGTACACGGCCCAGACGAGCGAGAGCGAGAGCTGCGAGGCGAGCCGCAGCTCCCGCCAGTTCTCGGGCGGCTGGCCCGCGCGCAGGGCGAGCTGCTTGTCGAAGTAGCCGACCGCTTCGAGCGAGAGCGCGGCGACGGCCAAGAGGTTCCCCGCGATGGTCAGCGCCGTGAGCGCCACGCGCCGCTCGTCGGCGTCCACGCTCGCGCCCGCGCGCGCGTAAGTCCGCGCGACGTACCACGTGGCGAGGACGAAGAGGGCGAACGCCGCGAAGGTCTGGTTGGCGAGCGCGCGGTGCCACTCAGCGTCGAAGTAGGTCGAGTCGATGAAGGCGAGTTTCAGCACCGTGACGGCGAGCAGCGCGAGGCCGGCGAGCCTGAGGGGCTTCACGCGCCGCGCGTAGCCGGCGGCCCACAGCCCCGCGCCGTAGAGCGTCCACAAGACGGAGAGCGCGAACAGGCGCGCGTTGTCGAGCCGCATGTACGCGCCGCTGTCGGCGCGGTCGCCGCCTGCCAACGGCCGCATCGCGTGCAGGTAGTAGTCGTTCACGTCCGCCGAGAGCGCGACGAGGGCGAGGCCCGCGGCCCCGAGAACGAAGAGCCCGGAGAACGCGTCGCGTTCCAGCGCCTCCGCGCCGCGGTCCTCGCGCCGGTAGAGCCACGCCGCGCCGCAGAGCGCGGCCGTGAGCACGGCAGCCGAGGCCGCGCGGCGGTTCAGGAACGGCACGAACGAATCGGGCGCGCGGAAAGCCAGCTCGCCCGCGTCAACGAAGAACCACTGGAGGCCGGCGACGGCGAAGACGAGGACGGCCGCGTAGCGCGCGCCGCGCTCGTCGGCCCGCAGCCCGATCCACGTCAGCATCAGCGCCTCGACGGCCCAGCCCATCGTGACCCAGTGCTGGTCGAGCTGGATCGAGACGGCCAGCGTGAAGAAGGTGACGGCCGCGCCGACGTACGTGTAGGCGAGCAGCCGATCCTCGCGGTGGCGCGTGCGCGCGACGTAGAACAGGACGACGTAGAAGGATGAGAGCAGGAGCGCGAACGTGCCGAGCGCGCGGCCGTAGCCCGCCGCGTCGAGCAGCGCGTAGGCGGCAGCGAAGTAGAGCGTCGCGGCGGGGAGGATGACGGAAACGTCGGGCCAGCGCGCGCGCCTGCGGGCGAGCACGTTGTGGACGACCGCGAGCGCGGAGAAGACGAGGAAGAAGAGGGTCAGGAAGAAGACGGTGCGCCCCAGCTTCCACGTCTCGTAGTGAGAGATGAGCCAGCCCGAGAAGATCAGCGCGGTCAGCCAGAAGCTGATGTGGTTGAGCACGCGCCAGCGTTTGAAGTAGGCGAGGGCGAGCACGCCCGCGTCGAGCGCGAAGACGTAAGTGAAAAGCCCGATCTGGTTGTCGGTGCCGGTCGAGAGCAGGACGGGCGTGGCGAAACCGCCGAGCAGCGCGAGGATGGCGATGGCGATGGCGTCGTAGCGGACGGACAGCAGCACCGCGGCCGCCGTGACGGCGGCCATCAGCGCGAAGGCCGGCGACAGCCCGACGAGTTCGTAGAAGACGCGCGCGGCGTAAACCGAGAGGTAGAGGATGAGGATGCCGCCGCCCGTCAGCACGTTCGGGTAGCTGCGGTAGCCGCGGCGGCGCAGGCGCTCGGCCAGCGCGACGAGGCCAAGCCCGACGGACGCGCCGACGAGCACGCGGCCGCGCGCGCCGATCCACTGGCTGTCGAACGCGTACTTGAGGAAGAA
>DATCVD010000695.1:0-2954 GCA_036567125.1 Pyrinomonadaceae bacterium
CCCTCGGCGCGAGCCGGGCGCGCATCGTGCGGCAACTGCTGACCGAGAGCGTGCTGCTCGCGGCGGCGGGCGGCGCGGCGGGGCTGCTTCTCTCGTCTTGGGGCGTGGGCGCGCTCGTCCGGCTCAACCCCGACGCCCTGCCGCGGCTCGAAAATCTGTCGCCGGACGCGCGGGCCTTCGGCTTCGCCGTCCTCGTCACGCTGCTGACGGGCGTCGCCTTCGGCCTCGCGCCCGCGCTCCAAGCGTCGAAGGTCGATCTGCACGACGCGCTCAAGGAGGGCGGCCTCAGATCGACGGGCGGCGGCCGCCGGCTGCGGAACGCCTTCGTCGTCTCGGAGGTCGCGCTCTCGCTCGTGCTCTTGGTCGGCGCGGGGCTGTTGGTTAAGAGCTTCCGGCGGCTGACGCAGGTTGACCCCGGCTTCGACGCGCGCGGCGTGCTGACGCTGCGGCTGCGCCTGCCCGACGCGAAGTACCGCGAGGCCGCGCAGTCGGTGGCGTTCCTGCGGGAGGTCACGCGCCGCGTCAAAGCCCTGCCCGGCGTCGACGAGGTGAGCGTGGCAAGCGGCTTCCCGCTCGGCCGTTCGAGCGAAGACGGCTACTGGCTCGAAGGGCAGCCCGAGCCGCGGCATCCGGGCGAGTGGCCTGTCGCCGACGTGCTGTCGGTTGACGAGAACTACCACCGCGCGCTCAACGTGGCGCTGCTGACCGGCCGCCACTTCACCGACCGCGACACGGCCGACTCGGCCCCGGTCGCAATGGTGGACGAAGACTTCGTCCGCCGCCATTTCCCGAACGCGCCGCCCGACGTTGCGCTGGGCAAGCGGTTGCGCTTCGGCGGCGAGGGCGAGCCGTGGCGCGAGATCGTCGGCGTCGCGCGCCACGTCCGGCAGGGCGGGCTGGCCGAAGCGGGCCACCCTGGAATCTACCGCCCGTGGGCGCAGGCGAACCCGCGGTGGCTGGCGGAGTACGCGCGCGCGGCCGATCTGGTGGTGAAGACTTCGGGCGAGCCGGCGAGTTTTGTCGCGCCGATCAGGCGCGAGGTGCAGGCCGTCGACCGCGATCAGCCGCTGGGGAACGTGCGGACGCTCGAAGACCTGCTGGCGCGGTCGCTCGCGCCGCGCCGCTTTAGTCTGCTGCTCGTCGTCGTCTTCGCCGCGGCCGCGCTGCTGCTCGGCGCGGTCGGACTCTACGGCGTGCTCTCGTACGTCGTGACGCAGCGCACGCGCGAGATCGGCGTGCGGATGGCGCTCGGCGCGCGGGCCGGCGACATCCTCCGTCTAGTCGTCCGGCACGGGATGGCGCTGGCGCTCCTCGGCGTCGCGGCCGGCGTGGCCGCGTCGCTCGCCCTGACGCGCCTGATGTCGGGGATGCTGTTCGGCGTGAGCGCGACCGATCCGGCCACGTTCGCGCTGGTCGCGCTGGTGCTGCTGGCGGTGGCGCTGCTGGCGTGCTACGTGCCGGCGCGGCGCGCGACGAAGGTCGATCCGACGGTGGCGCTGCGGGCCGAATGATCTGACACCCCGTCGCTATGCGACGTAGCGCCGCGCGAAATCTCAAGCATCAGTCTGTGTCCCCGCGACGTTTGCGTAACGAACGACGACGCTCTACTGTTAAGGCCATCCGGTAGGTGAGCGCTGTGGTAGCTGTACTCGCGCGGAGGGGACTACGGCCTTGGCAGAACAGTCGGACGCTTTCGTCTTCTTCGGGGCGACGGGCGATCTCGCCTACAAGCAGATCTTCCCGGCGCTCCAGTCGCTCACGCGGCGCGGCCGGCTCGACATGCCGGTCATCGGCGTGGCGAAGTCCGGCTGGACGCTCGATCAACTGAAGGAGCGCGCGCGGGCGAGCTTGCAGGAGCGCGGGGGCGTGGACGAGGAGGCGTTCGCGCGCCTCGCCGCGAACCTCCGTTACGTGGACGGCGACTACCGCGACCCTGCGACCTTCGAGAAGTTGCGGCAGGAGTTGGGCGCGGCGAAGCTCCCGCTCCACTACCTCGCCATCCCGCCGAGCATGTTCGCGCTCGTCGCCGAGGGGCTGGCTAAGTCCGGTTCGGCCGACGGCGCGCGCATCGTGGTCGAGAAGCCCTTCGGGCGCGATCTCGAATCGGCGCGCGAACTCGACCGCAGCATCCACGAGTACTTCCCCGAAAGCTCGATCTACCGGATCGATCATTACCTCGGCAAAGAGCCCGTCCAGAACCTGCTCTACTTCCGCTTCGCCAACTCCTTTCTAGAGCCGATCTGGAACTGCCACTACGTCGAGAGCGTGCAGATCACGATGGCCGAGGCGTTCGGCGTCGAAGGGCGCGGTAAGTTCTACGACGAGGTCGGCGCGATCCGCGACGTGGTGCAGAACCACCTGCTCCAAGTCGCGGTGCTCCTGGCGATGGAGCCGCCGTCGTCCTACGAGACCGAGGCCGTGCGCGACTGCAAGATCGCCGCGCTGCGCGCGATGCGCCCGCTGGATCGGCAATCGGTCGTGCGCGGGCAGTTCCGCGGCTACCGCGAGGAGCCGGGGGTGGCGCACCGCTCGCAGGTCGAGACCTTCGCGGCCGTGCGCCTGCGCGTGGACAACTGGCGCTGGGCGGGCGTGCCGTTCGTCATCCGCGCGGGCAAGCGGATGCCGCTGACGACGACCGAGGTGCTCGTCACGATGAAGCGGCCGCCGCAGTCGGTCTTCGGCGAGGTCGTCTCGCCGCACTCGAACTACTTCCGCTTCCGCCTGAGTCCGGAGATCGTCATCTCGCTCGGCGCGCGCACCAAAGTCGAGGGCGAGGCGATGGCGGGCGAGGACATCGAGCTGGTGGCGCACGAGAACGCGGGCGACGACACGCCGCCCTACGAGCGGCTGCTGCGCGACGCCATGAAGGGCGACCCGTCGCTCTTCACGCGCGCGGACGCGGTCGCCGCCGCGTGGCGCGTGGTCGAGCCGGTGCTCGGCGACGCGACCCCCGC
>DATCVD010000696.1:0-3222 GCA_036567125.1 Pyrinomonadaceae bacterium
TCGGCGCGCTCGCGGGCGGGCGGCGGCGCGTCGGGCGCGGGCGCGTTCTCGCGGCCTTTGACTTCGGCCAGTGTCGTTCTGATCAGCTTACGGTTCACTTGCTCACCCACCTCCAACGAGTCTGAACAGCGGAGACGACCGCGCGCATAGCGGGGCTTCGACCGAGGGGTACGACGAACGAAACCAATCGAACCGGAAGAAGCGCGTTCTAGGCGGCCTGCGCGGCGCAGGCGACTGACGCAGGACGGGAACGGTTGCTCCGCTGTTGAAAAACGATCCTGTCAGGAATGGGCGTCATCCTACACGACGACCCCTTGTTTGGCAAGCCACAGAGAGCCGTAAACCGTAAATCGTGAATCGTGAATGGAAAGAAGTTGCCTTCCTCCATTCACGATTCACGATTTACGGTTTACGGCTTTTCTTAGTCCGCCTTCTTGCGGATGAAGGCCGGCACGTCGAGGTCGTCGGCGCGCGGGGAGGTCGTCGAGGGGCGCGCGTTGTGCTCCTCGCCGGCGCGCGGCGCGTAGCGGGTCGCGGTGACGGGCAGCGTGCCGGGGGCGGCGGCCACGCCGGTCTCCACGGCCTCGCGGTCGAAGCCGGTGGCGATGACCGTGATCTTCATCTCGTCGCGCATCGTCTCGTCGATCACCGCGCCGAAGATGATGTTGGCGTTCTCGTGCGCCGACTCGCGGATGACCGACGACGCCTCGTTCACCTCGTAGAGCGTCAGGTCGGGGCCGCCCGTGATGTTGATGAGCACGCCGCGCGCGCCCTCTATCGTCGCCTCTTCGAGGAGCGGGCTGGAGATCGCCTGCTGCGTCGCCTTCAAAGCGCGATCCTCGCCGCTGGCCCGCCCCGCGCCCATCAGCGCCAGCCCCATGCCGGCCATGATCGTCTTCACGTCGGCGAAATCGAGGTTGATGAGGCCGGGCACGGTGATCAGATCGGAGATGCCCTGCACGGCTTGGCGCAACACGTCGTCGGCGAGCTTGAAGGCGTCGGCCAGCGAGACGCCGCGATCGACCGTGCCGAGCAGCCGCTCGTTCGGGATCGTGATGACCGTGTCCACGCACTCGCGCAGCTCCCTCAAGCCCTGATCGGCCTGCTCCATCCGGCGCTTGCCCTCGAAGTGGAACGGCTTGGTGACGACCGCGACCGTCAGCGCGTTCAATTCGGTTGCGAGCGAGGCGATGATGGGCGCAGCGCCCGTGCCCGTGCCGCCGCCCAGACCCGTGGTGACGAAGACCATGTCCGCGCCTTCGAGCGCCTCGATAATTTTTTCGGTGTCTTCGAGCGCCGCGTTGCGGCCGGTTTCGGGGTTCGCGCCCGCGCCCAAGCCCTTGGTCAGCTTCCCGCCCAACTGAATCTTGATCGGCGCGCGCGACCGCTTCAACGCTTGCAGGTCGGTGTTGGCGACGAGGAAGTCGATCCCCTCGATGCCGGCCTCGATCATGCGGTTGACCGCGTTGCCGCCGCCGCCGCCGACGCCGATCACCTTGATGCGCGCGCCGGTGGCCGGCGGCTCGTCGTCGATGAACATTCGCAGCCCGTTGTCCGGCTGACGGCTATCCGGTGTCATACTGTACGAATTCCTTTCCTTTTGGACGCCCACCGCAGCGGGGAAGCGTGTCTCGCGGTTATTTTGGGCTGTGCGCGCCGGTGACACCCATATATTGCGGACAATATCTTGTGCCGGCTGGCGCGGCAGCATACAACATCTACTCAGAAAATGCTACCGAAACGATCCCGAAATTTCGACATGAACGCGCCGAGTCCGCCCGTGTTGCCTTTGCGCCCGGCGGCGGCGCGCGCCTCCGCGAAATGGGCGCGCTGCGCGACGAGCGAGAGGCCCGCGGCGGCCGTCCATTCGGGCGACTGCACGTCCTCGACCAAGCCGCCGAAGCGGTCGCGTTCGGGGTAGCCGACCCTGACGGGCGAGTCGAAGACCTGCTCCGCGATCTCGACCATCCCGCCCAAGAGAGCGCCGCCTCCCGTCAGCACGACGCCGCTCGACAGTTGCCGCTCCCAGCCCGACTCGCGTATCTCGTCCGCCACGTGCATCAGAACTTCCTCGGCGCGCGGCTGGAGGATGTCGCACAGGATTTGCCGCGACAGCTGCCGCGGCGCGCGCCCGCCGACCGAGGCGACTTCGATCAGATCGCCGCGCTCCATCTCGGAGAGGGTCGAACTCGAAGCGAAGCCGGCCGTGCGCTTGATCTTCTCGGCCTCGGGGATCGGCGTCCTCAGCCCGAAGGCGATGTCGTTCGTGAAGTGCGAGCCGCCGAGCGCGAAGACCGCGGTGTGCTGCACCGCGCCGCGCTGGAAGATGACGAGGCCGGTCGTCTCCGCGCCCACGTCCACGAGGGCCGAGCCGAACTCCTTGTCCTCCTCCGTCAGGCAGGACTCGGCCGAGGCGAGCTGGTCGAGCACCATGTCGGAGACGACTAATCCGGCGCGGTTGACGGCGTTGATGGCGTTCTGCCGCGCCGTGACGGGGCTGGTCACGATGTGGACTTTGACGGCGAGCCGCGCGCCGATCATGCCGACCGGGTCGTTGATGCCGTCCTGATCGTCCACGATGAACTCCTGCGGCAGCCGGTCGACGATCTCCCTGCCGGCCGGCAGCTGGATCGCGCAGGCCGAGTCAATCGCGCGGCGCACGTCGTCGGCCGTGATCTCGCGGTCGCGCCCCGAGACGGCGACGATGGCCTGCCCGTTGAAGCCCATGATGTGCGAGCCGGCGAGGTTGATCGTCACCTCCTCGGCTTCGAGGCCGCTCATCCGCTCGGCCGCTTCGACCGCGTGGCGGATCGACTCGACGGCGTTCTCCGGGTTGACGATGACGCCCTTGCGCAGTCCGCGCGCCTCGGCCGACCCGACGCCGACGATGTCGAGTAGGCCGGGCGCGTCGCCCGGCTCCCCGATGATGCAGGTGACGCGGCTCGTCCCGATGCTCAGGCCGACCGTGTGGGCTCCGCGTTTAGCCATTGGCTTATCAACGCTCCTTCGCGTCCGTGGGGGACAGACTTGAAACCTCCGCCTTGCTCTCCGACCGACTCAACCAGCCATCAGCCCGACGACCGACTCACTATCTCCGACAGTTCGGCGACCGAATCAACTTCGTCACCGGCCCGGCGACCGGCACACCCTGCCGCCGGCCCGGAGACCGACTCGCTCGCCGTCGCGCGCGGCCGCGCTCAGTTCTGCTCGCCCTCGCCGCCG
>DATCVD010000697.1:0-5567 GCA_036567125.1 Pyrinomonadaceae bacterium
CGCCGAGCGCCGCGCGGATCGCGATCTCGCGAGAGCGCGACGCGGCGCGCGCCAGCGTCAGGTTGGCGACGTTGGCGCACGCGATCAAAAGCACGCAGCCGACCGCGCCGAGCAGCACGAGCAGGACGGGGCGCACGTCGCCGACGATGTCCTCGTGCAGCGGGACGAGGTTGACGCCGCGGCCCATGTTGCTTTCCGGGTGCTGCTGTTCGAGGCGGCCGGCGATTGTTCCCATCTCGGCCTGCGCCTGCGCGAGCGTCACGCCGGGCTTGAGCCGCGCGACCGCGTTCAGGTAGTTCTGCCCCCGCTCAAGGTTCGACTCGCTCTTCGGGTCGAGCGGCTGCCAGTACTCCGGGCCGACGACCTCGACGGGGAAGCGGAACCCCTCGGGCATCACGCCGACGACCGTCACCGGCTCGCCGTCGAAGAGCACCTGACGGTTGACGACGCCGGGATCGGAGTTGAAACGCTTGCGCCACATCTCGTGGCTGACGACGACGACGCGCGCGCCCGTCGACTCCTCTTCGGGCAGGAACGTGCGGCCCATCAGCGGGCTGGCCTTGAGCACCCGGAACAGATCGGCGCTCACGCTCACGCCCTCGACCGACTCGGGCGTGTCGCCCACGCGGACGGACGCGCCCGTGCTGGCGTGCGCCGCGGCCGCCTCGAAGACGCCGCTCTGCGCGCGCCAGTCCGCGAAGTTCAGGTACGACATCGGGTACTTCGTGATGTTGCGCCGCGCGTCGGTCACGTACACCTTCACCAGTTGCTCGGACTCGCCGAACGGCAGCGGCCGGAGCACCACCGCGTTGACGACCGAGAAGATGGCGGTGTTCGCCCCGATGCCCAGCGCCAGCGCCGAGATGGCGACGAGCGTGTAGCCCTTCCGCTTGAGCAGCATCCGCGCGCCGAATTTCACGTCCTGCCAGATTGTTCCCATGACTCCCCTCCCCGGTTCCGAGGCGTGAACCGTTGGAAGCTGTTAGCCGTTAGCCGTCGGCTGTCAGCCGGAAGAAATCGGCTCTCGGCCCCGGTAACAGGTTCCGGCTTCCGGTTCTTGGTTTCGCTAACGGCCAACGGCTAACAGCTAATCGCTAACAGCTAACAGCTTCTTCACTCGTACCTGAGCGCGACCATCGGATCGACTTTCGTCGCGCGCCGCGCCGGCAGGTAGCAGGCGAGCAGCGTCGCCGCCCCGAGCAGCAGCGCCACGCCGCCGAAGGTGACGGGGTCGGTCGCCGTCACGCCAAAGAGCAGCCCCGTCATCAGGCGCGTCAGGCCGAGCGCGCCCGCGAGGCCGAGGGCGACGCCCGCCGCGGCGAGCACCATCCCCTGCCCGACGACGAGCCACACCACGTCGCGGCGCTGCGCGCCCATCGCCATGCGGATGCCGATCTCGTGCTGGCGCTGGGCGACCGAGTAGCTCATCACGCCGTAGATGCCGACGGCCGCCAAGAGCAGCGCGACCAGCGCGAACAGCCCCAGCGCGGACATGGCGAAGCGCCGCCGCGCCAGCGACTCCGAGAGCCGCTGCTCCATCGTCTTGATGTCGTAGATCGGCACGCTCGCGTCCATCGCGCGGACTTCCCTTGCGACGGACGCGGCGGCCGCCGCCGGATCGCCACTCGTGCGCGCCACGACGTACATCGTGCCCGACGGGCTCTGCCGCTGCGGGACGTAGAGGGTGACGCGCGAGTCGGCGTCGAGGGCGTACTGCTTCACGCTGGCGACGACCCCGACGACCGTCAGCCACGGCGCGTCGCCGTCCGCGCCGCCGCGCTTGATGCGCTTGCCGACCGGGTCGGCCCCCGGCCAGTAGGTGCGGGCCATGTGCTCGTCGACGATGGCGACCGGCGCGGACTCTTTCGTGTCGTGCGCGCCGAAGAAGCGGCCCGCGACGAGCGGAACCTTCATCGCCTCGAAGTAGCCCTCGCTGGCGGTGCGCTGGTCGGCCTGAATCTGGCTCTGCCCCGTGGTCGGGACGTAGCCTTCGATCGTGATGCTGCCCCAGCCGATGCCGCCGCCGAGCGGCAGGATCGACGCCGTGCCGGCCGCCTCGACGCCGGGCAGCGCGCGCACGCGCCCCAGCAACTCCTCGTAGAAGGTCAGGCTGCGCTCGCCCGCGTAGCTCGTGCCGGCCGACGACAGGCGCATCGAGAGCACGCCCTGCGGCACGAAGCCCGGCTCGACCTTCTGCACGCGGCCGAAGCTGCGGATGAGCAGCCCCGCGCCGACCAAGAGGACGAGCGAGAGCGCGACCTCCGAGACGACGAGCGCGTTGCGCAGCCGCCGGTGGCCGCCGCCGACTGTCCCGCGCCCGCCCTCCTTGAGCGTCTCGTTCAGGTTAATTTTCGAGCCGCGCAGCGCCGGGGCCAGCCCGAACAGCACCCCCGTCAGCATCGAGACGGCGAAGGTGAAGGCGAGCACGCGGGCGTCCATGCCGACGTTTTGCAGCCGGGGGATGTTGCCCGGATCGAGGGCGCGCAGGGCGTCGAGGCCCCAGAAGGCGACGAGCAGGCCGAGCGCGCCGCCGGCGCACGACAGGACGACGCTCTCGGTCAGGAGCTGCCGCACGACGCGCAACCGCCCCGCGCCCATCGCCGCGCGGATCGCCATCTCCCGCTCGCGCACGGTCGCTCGCGCGAGCAAAAGATTCGCGACGTTGGCGCACGCGATCAACAGCACGCACCCGACCGCGCCCAAGAGCACGAGCAGCGCCGGGCGCACGTCGCCGACCACCTGTTCGAGCAGCGGCCTGACGCTGAACGAGAAGCGGCGGTCGGGCGGGTACGTCGCCGGGAACTGCTGTTCCAGCCGGCGCACCGCCAAGTCCAACTCGGCCTGCGCCTGCGCGACGGTCGCGCCCGGCTTGAGCCGCCCGAGCAGGTTGTAGTTTTCGTCGCCCTGCGCGGCGCGGCGCTCTTCATCCAGCGGCAGCGGCAGGAGGAGGTCGGGCTGCTGCACGGCCCCGACCGTCGGCATCACGTCGTAGCCGAGCGAGAAGTCGGCCGGCATGACGCCGACGACGGTGCCCTGCTGGCCGTTGAGCGTGACGGTCTGGTTAATGACGTTCGGGTCGCCGCCGAAGCGCCGCTGCCACAGCCCGTGGCTGAGGATGGCGGCGGGGGGGCGGCCCGGCGCGTCCTCTTCCGGCAGGAAGGCGCGGCCCAGCGCGGGCCGCACGCCGAGGACGCCGAACAGGTTCGACGAAACCTGCACGATGCCGACGCGCTCGGCCGAAGCCTGACCGGCGAGGTTCATGCTCGTGCCGCGCGCGATGGCGATCTCCTCGAAGGAGGCCGCCTGCTCTTTGATCGCGGCGTACTGCCCCGGCGACGGCCAGTCCTGCACGACGTTCGCGCCCGGCGAGTGAGACCAGATGATCGCCAGCCGCTCGGAGTCGCGGTAGGGCAGCGGGCGCAGCAGCAGGCCGTTGACGACCGAGAAGATGGCGCTGTTGGCCCCGATGCCCAGCGCCAGCGTGACGACGGCGACGGCCGTGAAGCCCGGCTTCTTCGCCAGCATCCGCACGCCGTAACGAAGGTCTTGCAGCAGCGTCCCCATAAGTTTCCTCCCCCTCGCTCTCCCGCTCACTCGTACCTGAGCGCGACCATCGGATCGACTTTCGTCGCGCGCCGCGCCGGCAGGTAGCAGGCCGCGAGCGCGACGGCCGCGAGCACGAGCGGGATGCCGGCGAAGACGGCCGGGTCTTTCGCGCTCACCTGATAGAGCAGGCCCGCCATCAGGCGCGTCAGGAAGAAGGAGGCGACGAGCCCGATCACGAGGCCGGCGACGGTGAGCGCCATCCCGTGCCCGACGACGAGCCGCAGGATGTCGCGGCGCTGCGCGCCCAGAGCCATGCGGATGCCGATCTCGTGCGTGCGCTGCGCGACGAGGAACGACATCACGCTGAAGATGCCGGCCGAGGCGAGCGCCACCGCCAGCACGGCGAAGACCGCGATGAGCGTCATGCTGAAGCGCTGGCGCGCGACCGAGCGCGCGACGAGCGACTGCATCGTCCGCACGTCGTAGAGCGGCTGCTCGCGGTCGAGTTCGTTGACGACCGCGCGCAGGGCCGGCGCGAGCGCGGCCGGGTCCGAGGTGCTCGTCCGCACGACGAGCGACACGTCGCCGAAGGGCGTGAGCGCGTGCGGGATGTAGTACTCGGGCGACGGCTCGGTCGCCAGACTCGACCCGCGCACGTCGCCGACGACGCCGACGATCTCGCCCTCGATGTTGTTGATGCCGAGCCGCAGCCGCTTGCCCAGCGGCTCTTCGCCCGCCAGATGCCGGCGCGCGAACGCCTCGTTGACGATGATCGCGGGCGGCGCGCCCGCCTTGTCGCGCTCCTCGAAGGCGCGGCCCTTGCGGACGGGCACGCCCATCGCGCGGAAGTAGTCGGGCGTGATGATTCTGGCCGAGGCCGACTGGCGCTGGCCCGGCGGCGGGTCGGGCTGGCCGACGATACGGAACGAGAAGGCCATCCCGTTGCCGCTCAACGGCAGCGGCGTGACCGCGCCGGCCGACTCGACGCCGGGCAACTGCCGCACGCGCTCGATCAGTTGCCGGTAGAAGCGGTCGATCTGCTCCTCCTCCGCGTAGCGCACCGCGGCGAGCGAGAGCGAGGCCGTGATGGTGTTGTTCGGATCGAAACCCGGATCGGTGCCGCGCAGTTTGACGAAGCTCTTGACGAGCAGCCCCGCGCCGACCAAGAGGACGAGCGAGAGCGCGACCTCCGAGACGATCAGCAGGCTGCGCACGCGGCTCCGGCCGCGGCCGTCCATGCCGGAGCGCCCGCCCTCTTTGAGCGACTCGTTCAGATCGAGCCGGGAGGCTTGGAGCGCGGGCGCGAGGCCGAACAGCAGGCCCGTCAGCGCCGTCGCCGCGACCGTGAAGCCGAGCACCGTCGGGTCTAGGCCCACCTCCTCGAAGCGCGGCACGTTCTCCGGCACGAACGCGGCCAGCAGCTCCACGCCCCACGTCGCGAGCAGCAGCCCCAGCAGGCCCCCCGCCGCGGCGAGCAGCAGGCTCTCCGTCAACAACTGCCGGACGATCCGCACCCGCCCCGCGCCGAGCGCGACGCGCACGGCGATCTCGCGCCCGCGGCCCGTCGCGCGCGCGAGCAAAAGATTCGCGACGTTGGCGCACGCGATCAACAGCACGAAGCCGACCGCGCCGAGCAGCACGAGCAGCGTCGGCCGGAGGTCGCCGACCAGCTCCTCGTGGGCCGGGATGAGGTTCGTGCCGATCCCGGCGTTCGCGTCCTGATACTGCTGCTCCAGCCGGCCCATCACGGTCGCCATCTCGGAGCGCGCCTGCTCGACCGAGACGCCGTCTTTGAGCCGGCCGATTGCTTCGAGCCAGATCGCGCCGCGCTGCTGCGCGACCTCGTCGCCCGGATCGAGCGTCGTCCAGAAGTCGGCCGCCTCGGGCACGAACTCGAAGCCGAAGCCGGCGGGCGTGACGCCGACGATCTCGCGGTCGCGGCCGTCGAGCTTGACGTGGCGGCCGACGACCGAGGGGTCGCCGCCGAAGCGCCGCTGCCACAGCCCGTGGCTGAGGATGGC
>DATCVD010000698.1:0-4021 GCA_036567125.1 Pyrinomonadaceae bacterium
GTTCGGCGTCGGCGCTCGGGGCCGGAGTCCGCGCGGCGGGGCCGGGCGCGCCCAACTCGACAGCGTCCTGAAATATTCGCTGAAGTGGCCCTAGCTTACCAAAGGCGCGCCGCAAAATTCCATTGAAATTTACACGCCCCGGTGCTAACTTGCGCCCAAGTCAAACTCTTTAACAACAGAGATCGCGCCGCGGGTTTGACGCCGGCAGTCTCCCCTTCCCCCGGCGGTTGCCGCCCCTTACAACGGCCCGGACGCCGCCGCCGCCCGGCCGCGCCGCGCCGCCCGTTCAGTCTTCTCAACCAAGGGAGGTTTCGGAAGCCATGCGTCTCACGCTTACAGCCCTCGCCCGCGCCGCCGCCGCCGGCGCGCTCGCGCTCACCTTCGCCGCCGCGGCCCACGCGCAGTTCCGCGCCAACATTCAGGGCACCGTCACCGACGCGCAGGGCGGCGTCGTCCCGAACGCGACCGTCACGCTCACCAGCAAGGAGACGAACCAGTCGCGCACCACGACGACGAGCGACGACGGCTTCTACCGCTTCGCGGCCCTCGCGCCCGGCAACTACACGCTCACGGTCGAGGGGCAGGGCTTCAACCGGCGCACGCTCACCGACGTGGTCGTCAACGCCGAGGACACGCAAGGCTTGGACGTGACCCTGACGGCCGGGACCATCGAGGAGAGCGTCACCGTCACGGACACGCTGGGCGGACTCGAAACCGAGAACGGCAACATCTCGAAGCCGATTACGACCGAGGAGGTCTTGCGCCTGCCGCAGTTCGGGCGCGACCCCTACGAGCTGGCGCGCCTCACGCCCGGCGTCTTCGGGCAGGGCGCGCGCACCGGGAGCGGCGGCGCGCAGAACCTCCCGAATCAGGTCGGGCCGGGCGGGTCGGCCACCTCGATCTTTCAGGTCGAGAACCAAGTCCCGATCACGGCCAACGGCCAGCGCGTCTCCGGCAACAGCTTCCAGATCGACGGGACGAGCGTCAACAGCCTCCAGTGGGGCGGCGCGGCCGTCGTCACGCCGAATCAGGAGTCGGTCAAGGAGGTGCGCGTCATCGCCAACAACTACTCGGCCGAGTTCGGCCGCAACAGTGGCGCGCAGATTTTGACCACCTCGCAGAACGGCACGAACGAGTACCACGGCAGCGCCTTCTTCAAGTACAACGACCCGGCCTTAAACGCCTTCAACCGCTTCAACGGGCCGAACAACCCGCGCGTCCGCGTCGAGAACCGCTTCCGCCAGTTCGGCGGCAGCTTCGGCGGCCCGCTCCCCTTCCCCAACTTCGGCGAGGGCGGCCCCGTCTTCCACTCGGGCCGCGACCGCCTCTTCTTCTTCCTCTCTTACGAGGGCCTGCGCAACAACAGCCAGACCTTCGGCACGGACTTCGTCGAGACGCCGCAGTTCCGCCAGCTCGTCCAGCAGCTCAGGCCCGGCGGCCTCGCGGCGCAGGTCTTCAGCACGGCGGGCGTCGAGCCGCGCATCACGGGCGTCATCCCCGTCAACTGCGCGCGCCTCTTCGGCTCCGGCACGCAGCCCTGCCAAGTGATCAACGGCGCGCTCGACGTCGGCTCGCCCGCGGGCGCGACGGGCGAGTTCACCGGCGCGGCCGGCGGCGGGCTTGACGGCATCCCCGACCTGCAACTAGTTCAGTACTTCAACCCGGCCGCCGAGCGCGGCAACCAGTTCAACGGGCGCATCGACTACACGCGCGGCAACGACAACTTCGCCTTCAGCACCTACGTCACGCGCCGTAATACCCTGCGCTCCGACCCGTCCTCGCGCTCCCGGCCCTTAGGCGACCTCGTCACGAAGCCCTTGAACGCCTACGGCTCGATCCTCTGGAACCGCATCGTCTCGGCGACGACGATCAACGAGCTGCGCTTCAACGCCACGCGCTTCGCCTTCAACGAGGTCGAGTCCTCGACCATCACCAACTTCGGCATCCCGCGCATCGAGGTCGAGGGCTACCCGACCGACCGCGTCCGCTTCGGCGCGCCGCAGGGCGCGACCACGCCCGGCATCTTCGCGCAGAACACCTTCGAGCTGCGCGACACCTTGCGCACCGCGCGCGGCAACCACGCCTTCTCGCTCGGCGGCGAGATCCGCCGCGAGCAGGACAACAACAACCTCGCCGGCGGCGCTAGGCCCGCCTACTCCTTCGTCGGCCTCTTCAACCTCGTCAACGAAGCGCCCGTCTTCCAGTTCATCGCCGTCGACCCGCGCACCGGGGGCGTCGCCCAGACGCAGCGCTACCTCCGCACCGGAACCTACGCCGCCTTCTTCCAAGACGACTGGAAGGCGCGGCCGAACCTGACGCTCAACTTCGGCCTGCGCTACGAGTACTTCTCGCCGCTCACGGAGAAGGAGGGGCGGCTCACCAACCTCGACATATCGGGCGGCCTCTCGAACGCGCGCATCGTGCCGGTCGATCAGTTCTTCGAAGCCGACCGCAACAACTTCGCGCCCCGCGTGGCCTTCGCCTACAGCCCCGACATCGGCGGCTTCGGCGGCCTCCTCAGCCGGAACCGCGCGGTGCTGCGCGGCGGCTTCGGCGTCGCCTACAACCGCATCCCGAACATCGTCTTCAGCAACGCGCGCAACAACCCGCCCAACATCGCCAACCTCAACCTCTGCTGCGCCTTCAGCCCCGCCGACTTGCAGCGCCTCGGCATCCGCTTCGCGCTCGGCCCCGGCCGCTCGCCCTTCGGCTTCCCCGGCAACCCGCAGCTCGCGCAGGGGATCGATCCGCGCACCGGCTTCCCCGTCTCCGGCGGCGCGGAGGTTTACGCCGCCTTCGACGTGCGCACGCCTTACGTCTACTCCTACTCGCTCGAACTCCAGAACGAGCTGCCGTGGCGGCTCACCAGCTCGCTCGCCTATCAGGGCAGTTCGAGCCACAAGCTGGTGCGCACCGTCCCGCAGCAGTTCCTCTTCCAGTTCGAGACCGGGAGCTTCATCACCGGCCTCGGCCCCATCTTCGTCGCCCGCCCCGACGTGAACGCCAACTACAACGCCTTCATCGGCCGGCTGACGCGGCGGCTCTCGGGCGGGCTGATGTTCGACGCCAACTACCGCTGGAGCAAGTCAATCGACACGGTCTCGGGCGAGTTCGGCGCGGCGACCAACCAGACCTTCCTCGTCGATCAGCGCGAGGAGCGCGGCCCGTCGGACTACGACGTGCGCCACTCGCTCATCGTCTCGGCGCTCTACGAGCTGCCCATCTTCCGCGACCGCCGCGGATTAATAGGAAGGGTGCTCGGCGGCTTCGAGTTGAACCCCATCATCACCTACAACAGCGGTTTCCCGTGGACGCCCAAGTCGCGCGGCGTGCAGACGCCCGCCGGATTCTTCGGCGACATACGGCCCATCGGCTACACGGGCGGCGCGCTCGACGACAGGTCGAACGACGCGTTCCTCCGGCAGGGCGGCAACTTCCCGTTCGTGCAGACGGGCCTGCCCGGATGCAGCCCCGACGCGCCCGGACTCTGCTACTTCAGGCCGTTCGTCATCGCGCCGGGCCGAGACCTCAACACCAACCCGGTCTCTTTCAGCGAGTTCCGCCCCGGCGTCGGCCGCAACGCCTTCCGCGGCCCGCGCTACTTCTCGACCGACCTCTCGGTCGTCAAGCGCACCGCGCTGTCGTTCGTCAACGAAAGGTCGCTGCTCGATCTGCGGGCGAACTTCTTCAACCTCTTCAACCAGATCAACCTCCCGCTCCCCGAACCGTTCGTCGACAGCCCGAACTTCGGGCGCGCGACCGGCGGGCTGTCCGGCCGCGTCGTCGAGCTACAGGCGCGCTTCGTCTTCTGACGCGCCGCGCCCTCCGCGCGGGCGCGCCGGACTTAAAGCCCCGGACGCGCCCGCGCGCCACCCGCCTGCCCTAGTGACATGCCCATTCCGATGCCGACCCGACGTACGAAGCCCCGCCGCGCCGCGCTGTCACTGTCGTGCGCGCTCGCCCTCGCCCTCTCTCTCTCCACCGCCTCCGACACGGGCGCGCAGCGGCGCGGGCGCGCGCC
>DATCVD010000699.1:0-3764 GCA_036567125.1 Pyrinomonadaceae bacterium
AGGCGGGCCGCGCGCGCGTGCCCGCCGTGCGCGTGCCGATCCACCTGACGACGCTGCTCTCCGAGGTCACGCACGATCTGGACGGCGTCGAGGAGCGGCGCGTCTTCTTCACCGAGCGCGGCGGGCGCGGCCTCGTCGAGACGGTGAACGATTGGCCCGCGACACCTGCGCGCGTGACGGCGCTGGTCGGCCCCGAAGGCGGCTGGGAGGACGCGGAGATCGAGCAGGCCGCGCAAGCCGGCTGGTGCGCCGTCACGCTCGGCGGGCGCGTGCTGCGCGCCGAGACCGCCGCGGTCGTCGCCGCCGCGCTGCTGCAACACCTGTGCGGCGACCTGCGGTGAAAGCAGTTTTCGGTTTTCAGCAATCGGGGGTTCGTCTTAACTGGAAACTGAAAACTGTTCTCGGTGTCCAAATAGCGGAGTTCGTCTGAATTGATTGCTGGAAACTGAAAACTCAAAACTCAAAACTGTCCCGCCGAAGTTTTTTGACGAAACAACCCGCGCGGGGGCAGAATGATTCAAACGGGGAGGCAGGGCCGCATCGCCCGACTCCCGCCGTTTCGGCCGAATCAGAACATCCGGGGGGCGTCGGGCGTATGGCAATGACGAGGGAGGAAGCCGTCAGGCGGGCGCGAGCCGACTTGGCCGCGCGGCTCGGCGTTCAAGAAGATGAGATTACGGAAGATTCGGTTGAGGATGCGGATTTCCCGGATGCGTCGTTTGGCGCTGGCTCGCCGGGCGAGCTGAGCGCGCAGATGATCACGCCGGGCTGGCGCATCCGCCTCAGCGCCCGCGGCGAGCGCGCCGAGTACCGCGCCAACCGCAACCGCATGCGTCTCTACAACTTCAGGGGCGAGAATCATCAAGTCTGACCCGCGCCGGCCCGACGAGGCCGCCCGCGGGTCTTCTCCGTTTTCGACCGAAGCACTTTCCGAACGAGGTTACGGCAATGAACCGGCAGAACTTTATCGGCCACGCGGCGTTGGCCCTCGCGCTCGTACTGCTCGCGGCCTTCGTCGGCCAGATGCGGCGGATGGAGAGTTGGCACGACCACGACGCGCCCGCGGAGACGACGGGCGTCCTCGTCGGCGAGCCGCGCGGCGCGGTCGGGCCGGCCGGGCACGACGCCGGCGAGGACGCCGAGGTGATCGTCCGCTTCCGCGAGGGCACGTCGCCCGAAACGATCCGCTCGATTGTGGCGCGTCTGAATGACCGGCTGCGCGACCGCTTCGAGTTCGTCGGCGGCGCGGCCGTCATCGCGGATGAGGACGGCCTCGAAGCCGAGGCGGTCGCGGCCGAGTACGGCCGGCTGCCCGAAGTCGAGTACGCCGAGCCGAACGCCGAGATCGAGCTTGACCCGACCGACGGCTCGCCCGCCGAGCAGGAAGAGGTCGAGGAAGAAATCGCGGCCGAGGCCGCGGCCTACGACGACGACGACCCGCCGGTGATCAAGTCGGCCTGCGCGGGCGCGAAGGGCGAGCGGCCGAACGATCCGATGTTCGGCGAGCAGTGGTCGCTCGACAACAGGGGCCAGAGCGGCGGCGCGGCGGGCGCGGACATGTGCGCGCTGGGCGCTTGGTCGAAGACGACGGGCAGCCGCAAGGTGATCGTCGCCGTGCTGGACACGGGCGTCGATTACACGCACCGCGACTTGAAGGGCAACATGTGGGCGCGCCCCGCCGCGCTCGGCCCCTACGTGGACGAGCACCTCGGCACGATTGACGACCTGCGCGGCTACGACGCCGCCGACAACGACGGCGACCCGCGCGACGACAACGGCCACGGCACGCACTGCGCCGGCATCGTCGGCGCGGAGGGCGGGAACAGCGAGGGCATCGCCGGCGTCAACTGGCGGGTCGAGATCATGCCCCTCAAGTTCATGGATCGTTCGGGGCGCGGCTCGACGAAGGACGCCATCGAGGCGATCAACTACGTCGTCGCGCGCAAGCGCGCGGGCGTCAACGTCCGCATCATCTCGGCGAGCTGGGGCTCGACCTTCTACTCGCGCGCGCTCGAAGACGCGATCCGCCGCGCGGGCGACGAGGGCGTCCTCTTCGTCGCCGCGGCCGGCAACTCCTCGACGAACAACGACCGCCGGCAGCACTACCCGTCGGGCTACCAACTGCCGAACGTCGTCTCGGTCGCCGCGCTCACGCGCCACGACGCGCTGGCCTCGTTCTCGAACTACGGCCCGAAGACCGTCCACGTCGCCGCGCCGGGCGCGGCGATCCTGAGCACGTGGCCGAACCACCAGTACGAGGAGCATTCGGGCACCTCGATGGCGACGCCGAACGTCGCGGGCGTGGCGGCGCTCGTCGTCGCGGCCGAACCCGGCATCTCGATGAAGGACTTGCGCGAGCGGCTGCTCGCCTCCGTCGATCCGCTGCCCGCGCTCAAAGGCAAGACGCTCACGGGCGGGCGGCTCAACGCCTCGCGCGCCGTCCGCGCCGAGTGAGCGCGCGCCGGCGGCCGTTCACGACGAAAGCCCCGCGGACGTTCATCGCGTCCGCGGGGCTTTCACTTTGTTTGGAAGCGAGCGCGCGAAACTTACGCGGCGAGGAACGGGCGCGGCTCAGCCTCGGAGTTTTTCGATCAGGGAGACGAGTTCGCGCGGGTTGACCGGCTTGTTGACGAAGGCGTCGAAGCCGGAGGCGAAGGCGCGGTCGCGGTCTTCGTACATCGAGAAGCCGGTGACGGCGATGAGCGGCGTCTGCCGGTAGTCGTCGAGCGCGCGCAGGGCGGAGGCCAGCTCGTAGCCGCTCATGCCGGGCATCCCGATGTCGGAGACGACCACGTCGAAGCTGCCGTCGCGGGCCGCCTGCAACGCCTGCGCGCCGGAGAAGGCCGGCACCACCTCGTAGCCCGCGTAGCGGAGCACGAACGAGAGCATCTCCGTCACGTCCGGCGCGTCGTCCACGACGAGGGCGCGCGGCTTCAACTCGCCGCGCGACTCCGCGTCGCCGAGGCGCGCGGGCCGGAACGAAGCCTGCTCGCCCTCTCCGAAGTTCAGGCGGACGGCCGAGATGAATCGGGGGGCGGCGAGGCGTGCGGCGGGGGGCGGGGCAGGTATCATCAGGGGGCTGACTCCTTGGGCAAGGCCGTGAATGGTGGGTCGTGAAAAGAAGCTGTTAGCGGTTAGCCGTTAGCCGTTAGCCGGAAGAAATCAGCTTTCAGCTTCCGGCCCTCGCTCCGGCTTCGGCTTTTGGTTTTGCTAACAGCTAACGGCTAACGGCCTCTTTCCACGACCCACCATTCATTCATGTAAATCCTCCCGGCGGACGTTAGGTTGCGGCCCCGTCCGCGTCGGGTTCGTCGGGCGCGAGGACGCGCGCGATTGAGTCGGCGAGTTCGGCCGGCTCGAACGGCTTGGCGATGTGGGCCGCGAAGCCGGCCGCGCGCGCCAACTCCCCGTCGCGCTCGGCGGCGTAGCCGGTCACGGCGAGGGCCGGCACGCGGGCGAGGTGCGGCAGTTCTCGCCGGATGCGGCCGAGCAGTTCGTACCCGTCTGTTTCTGGCAGTCCGATGTCGGAGACGATTATATCAAAGTGCCCCGCCGCCGCAACGCGCAGCGCCTCGGCCGCCGACGCGCACGCCGTCACCTCGTAGCCGCGCGCCGTCAGGAACACGCGCAGCATCTCCAGCGTGTCGGCCGCGTCCTCGACGACGAGCACGCGCGGACGCGCGGATCGCTGATCGCTGATCGCGGACTCGTCGGGCTGCGGAGTTGCGGGCCGGCGCTCGGCGGAGACTTGTTCCGCGCGCCGG